>CAJQPF010000165.1 GCA_905480095.1 uncultured Flavobacteriales bacterium | reverse complement strand
CAGGCACTGAAGAGACAACAACAAACAACAGCTCTCCAGTTTTTCAAACATTTCCTCCCGTTGCGCTGTGTGCAAATTTTGAATTCTTTTTTGACAATGCAGCAATTGACCCTGATGGTGACGAGCTCGTGTATTCTTTATGTGCACCTTTTGATGGCGGTGGCCCGAATGGTGGTGTAGGTGGTTTTGGAAGCCCAGTCCCAAACCCGCCATCAAATCCTCCATATACGCCCATTCCATACAGTGCACCATATTCACCCAACTACCCCATCGCTTCTGACCCAGCATTCTCTATCGATCCACTGACAGGATTCATTACTGGCACACCAAATATACCTGGACAATACGCGATGGGAATTTGTGTTGAAGAATTTCGTGATGGAATTAGTTTGGGGAAAGTCGTACGGGATTTTCAGTTTAATGTCACTTTATGCGACCCAAACATCGTCGCTTCAGTCACCCCTCAGCAACCTGAACAGCTATGTATTGGAGAGACGATTCAATTTGTGAATGAATCCATTAACGGAGAAGATTTCCTTTGGGACTTTGGAATCGATGGTACGGACACGGATGTAAGTACAGAATTAGAACCTGAGTTTACATATCCTGATGTAGGAACATACGAGGTTACATTGATTGCAAATCCAGATTGGCCTTGCGCAGATACATCTTCACAAATATTTGATGTTTTCATGCCGCTAGACCCTGTCATTGAGATCCTTGATTTTAATTGCATTACCGGCACTGAAACGTTCGACTTCAATGTCAATGGCACAATGAGCCCCGAGGCAACCTATTTCTGGGATTTTAATGGAGGCAGTCCCAATTCTGCAAACATCGGCTCACCAGAAGGCGTTGATTTCGGAAATTCGAACTCATGGGACATCTCATTGACTGTAAACAATCATGGTTGTACGGCAGAGGCAGAATTTGAATGGATTGCCCCACCTGAGCCGATTGCCTCGATCGAAGACCAAACTGGCTTTTGCCAAGGTCTCACGTTCTCATTTGAAAACAACTCCCTAAATTCAGATACATATCTGTGGGATTTCGGATCCCCTTTCGGTGGAGACACATCGACAGACATTGAACCCGAATTCACTTACGCAGATTCAGGATCATATAGTGTAACGCTGACAGCATACGCACCCTTCACCTGCCCTTCCACCGCGACAGCAAATGTGGATATTTACTATTTGTTACAACCGGATTTCGATGTACCAGATCCCAATTGCTTCTCAACACACAACTTCTCTTTGACGGGAACCGCATCCATAGATGTAAACACATCTTACAGCTGGGATTTTGGCGGAACGACAGTAAGCGCCCAAGTGTCAGAAACGAACGTCTCGAACCTTGTGTATGCAGAGCCTGGCATCTACGACGTCACTTTGACGGCAGAAGTCCCGGGACTTGATGGTTGCCAGCAGTCATTCTCATCTCAAGTAGAAGCAATCCCAGACCCTACAATAGACTTTTCCGCAGGACCTATTATGGGATGTCCCCCTCATCAGGTTTCTTATACAAATCTGAGCTCAACATCAACAGCGACATCTTATCTGTGGCATTTTGGTGACGGGACAACGTCAAACGCTGTAAACCCAGTCCATCTGTATTTATATTCCGGAAACTTTCCAGTGCTACTGGAAATGACCACCGGAGGCTACTGTGCAAGAAATCTGGACCTGCTCGAAGTCGATTTGGTACAAACGTTCCCCATTCCATTTGCAGCATTCGATGTCGACCCCAACGTGGTCGATATACTCGACCCTGTCGTTAACGTCGATTATCTAGGTGACCAAGATGTTGATTGTTTTTACAATTTTGGTGATGGAGGAAGCCTACAAGGTTGTGACGGACAATATACCTACAGCGATGGTGGCATTTACGACATTACGCTAACTGTAATTAACGAGGCGGGATGTACGAATACAGCAATAGGCGAGGTAAGTATTAGCGGCTCTGTATTTTATGCACCCACAGCATTCACCCCTGATGGTGATGGTTTAAATGATGTTTGGCTCCCCGTCATACTCGGAGTCAACGCATATCGCGTTAAAATTGTAAACAGATGGGGTGAACTCGTTTGGCAAACCACTGACCCTTCAGTGCCTTGGCAAGGTGAAAAAGGAGATGATGGGAATCACTTTTGTCCAAATGGACTGTACCTCTGGGAGGCAGTATGGGTAGACCAAATAGGATATCCAAGAACGAAAAGTGGATCTGTGTATCTAACAAGATAACTTTTTACTTAACTTGTGGAATTCAAAAACCACATAGAATACTAAACTGAGAGAGTAAGATGTCAGAAAACAACAACGACAACAGAGATAGAGAAGAGTTATATTCAGTTAGAGTAAGAGCTGGAAAGCGTACTTATTTCTTTGATGTCAAAGAAACAAGAGGGAAAGATCTGTACATGACAATCACTGAGAGCAAGAGAAACTTCGACAACAGTGGAAATGTCAATTACTCAAAGCACAAGCTTTTCTTGTACAGAGAGGATTTTGAAAAGTTTGAAGACGGCTTTATTGACGCGACAGATAAAATCAAAGAATTAATGTCGACTGGAGATTTCCGCGATCCGATTGCAGAGAGAAAAGCAAACGATACAGAAACTCAAAAAGAGGAAGGCTCAGAAGCGTCACCCGCAGCGGACGACTCCGTTTCTAGCGATCCTCAGGCGCAAGAAACAAACAACGAGACCGACAGTTCTGATGACGAAGTGAATTTCGAGGACCTGTAAAACATAATGGCACCTTTTAACGCCTGACTTTTTCCACATCTTCTTCACGTAATATGTGCTTAATCCTTTAAAGGCATAGGCTTTTGTGTGTACAACTTTATCTGGAACACACCCGATCAAATGATATCTTAGCGTAAGCCTGAATTAAGCTCAAAATATATTCTGATGGGAAAAATTATTGCAATCGCAAATCAAAAAGGAGGTGTTGGGAAAACAACAACTGCGATAAACTTAGGAGCATGCTTAGGTGTACTTGAGTACAAAACCTTACTCGTAGATTCAGACCCGCAAGCAAATGCAACAAGCGGTATAGGTCTAGATCCTCACACGGTTGAAAATGGAGCCTACGAAGTCATTCTTGGCAAATCAAACATCGAAGAATGTATCTTGTCTACAAGTTCACCAAACCTAGATATATTGCCTGCGAATCTGGATCTTATCGGTGCAGAGATCGAGCTTGTGGACCAGAAGCAGCGTGAAAGAAAACTTTACCATGAACTTGAGAAGATCAGAGACAACTATGATTTCATTGTCATAGACTGCTCTCCAAGTTTGGGACTTGTGACGCTTAATGCGCTCACTGCTGCTGACTCAGTAATGATTCCTGTGCAATGTGAATATTTTGCATTAGAGGGCTTAGGCAAGCTGCTTAACACAATTAAAATAGTCCAAACCCAACTCAACCCGCGACTCGAAGTAGAGGGGATTCTATTGACGATGTATGACACGCGTCTTAGACTGGCGAACCAAGTCGTTGAGGAAGTACGAATTCATTTTGAAGACCTTGTCTTAAACACTGTCATACACAGAAATACCAGACTTGGAGAGGCGCCAAGCTATGGCGAATCGATCATCATACACGACGCAAATTGTAAGGGGTCTGTGAATTATCTAAACCTTGCAAGGGAAATCCTTCAGCGTAATGAAATGACAAAACTTCGAGATGACGAAAAGTTTCTTAAAGACCTTGTGGGCTAGTCGCTATGTCAAAAAAGGTCAACATCGGAAGGGGTTTGGGAAAGGGACTGGGAGACATGCCAGACTTTAACAATGTCAACGCAAATCGAACATCAAAGATTTCCGATATCATTCGCGATATCGATAAAACTGAACTTGAAACGAAAGACCTAGAAAAAGAAGCGCTCAAGACCCAAATCTTATCTGGAAACGGCATCGCTTCCAAAGCGTTTGGCAAAAAAGAAGTAGACAAAAAACCACGTTTTATAGGGCAAATGGCTGGGAAAATCGCAATGATACCGATTGGTGACATTGTGAGAAATGCAAACCAACCACGAGAATCATTCGAAACCAGTTCTCTCAAGAAGCTGGAGAACAGCATACGAGAACTTGGCATTATTCAGCCAATCACGGTTCGGAAAATCAGTGCACTTAAATATCAAATAATCGCTGGTGAACGTCGTTTCAGAGCGGGTCAAGCTGCAGGACTTGAGGAAATACCCGCTTACATTCGTGAAGCTGATGACGTGCAACTGTTAGAGATGGCATTGGTAGAGAACGTCCAACGACAGAACCTCCACCCTATTGAAGTTGCAACATCTTATCAGCGACTCATTGAAGAGTGTCGCTTAACGCACGCGCAGATATCGTTACTCGTGGGAAAGGCCAGAGTCTCAATCACAAATTCATTACGTCTTTTGGATTTGCCAGAAGAAATCAAAATAGAACTTGCAAAACGGACACTTTCACAAGGGCATGCCAAGGCACTGCTTTCGATCACAAACGATCCAGAGAGACAGATTCTCATCATGAATCTTGCAATCACGCAGAAGTTCAGTGTGAGACAAACTGAGAATCTCTGCAAAAAAGATGGAGGGCGTAAAAAAATAAGTCAAGCTCCTGCTGACAAGCGTAGAAAAAGTCTCGACGAAGAGCAAGCTCAGAGCATCTTAAAGCTAAAGTTCGGGAATGGGACAAAACTTAAGCCCACACGAGATACTTCAGGCAGAATAGAATTACACTACAAGGACATGAATGAATTACAGGAATTGCTTGACAAGCTGACCCAATAATTCAAATTCGCAAGCACGACAAATGCATCCTATAGCAAAATATCTATGCGTGATGTGCATAGGTACGCTTTCTTTTCTCGAAACATCAGTATATGCTCAGGAAACAGATGTGTTAACGCAAGAACAATTGCGCGTAAAAAAGACGACCAAATGGGCTGCAGTACTGCCAGGATCCGGTCAGGTTATCAATAAAAAGAGTTGGAAAGTTCCTATTGTACTTGGAGGCCTTGCGACGAGCGGATGGTTTATCCTAGAGAACACGAAGCAAATGAATCTTTTTCTTGAAAATTGGGGATATGAAACAGATGACGACACCACTACGAACAGCACCTTGACTGACAGCGATGGAGATCCATATACCCTTTCCGACCTCGAAAATGGCGCTTATGTTTATAGAAGGAATAGAGATTTATCTTACCTCGCATTTTTGGGGGTCTATCTCCTACAAATTGTAGATGCCAATGTGGATTCACATATGAAGTTCTTTGACGCCAGTGAGGATTTAAGTTGGAAAGTGATCCCACCAAAATTATCTCCTAACAATCTCCACTCTCCTTGGCAAGTGGGCTTAAGTCTTCGAATCAACAACAAATGAGAGTCGCTGTCATCGGATATGGTAAATTGGGTGCGGCTGTGGCTGAGGTTGCCGAGGCCAAAGGATGGACAGTCGTTGCGCGCATAAATAAGGGAGATGAATGGACGGCCTCAGGTTTGGGGGCGGACATCGTGTTTGAAAGTTCAACTCCCCAGGATGCCGTAAACAATGTCTTAAAATGTATCGCCGCAAATTTACCCGTTGTGATAGGCACAACAGGATGGCATGACAGATTGGAGGAAATAAAGGACGCAGGTGGGACAGTCTTTCACGCGACCAATTTCAGTATTGGTGTACACCTTTTAAACGAGATGTCAGCATACATGACACGGACAATGAACAAGTTCCCCGAATATTCAGCCCACATCAAAGATGTCCATCACATACATAAGCTAGACGCTCCAAGCGGTACCGCATTGACACTTCGGGAGGTCGTACGCGTAAATGGTGGAGACACGACCATTGATTCTGTGCGTGAAGGAGAAATTGTAGGTATTCACGAATTGTCATGGAATTCGGAGGTAGATGTACTTGCTTTGCGTCACGAAGCAACATCAAGACAAGGTTTTGCGTTGGGTGCTTTTCAAGCGCTTCTTTGGCTCAGTGAGAAACACGCCAAGGGAGCACGAGGAATTTATAATATGAACGATTTGATTTCTAAAATACAATGAACTTAATCCCCTGGATTTTACTTGGAATAATATGTGCTGAGCAACTGATTTTCGTACCTGCTTTAATCAAGAAATCCGGAGTTGGAACGCCATGGCATGGTTACATACCGGGCTTAAACAGCTTGGCCATTCTTAAAATTATTGAAAGACCATGGTATTGGATTATTTTTCTTCTCGTTCCCGGAATCAATCTTCTGATGTTGACCATTATGCATGTCGAACTTTCGATTGCATTTGGCTTGAGAACCACAAAAGACCAGTGGTTTATGGGACTTCTACCTTGGGTTGCTATTCCTAAATTGGCACTGGGAGAAAACACATACATTGGCCCCAGAAGTTGGAGAAAGACTCGAAAATCTACGTTTAGAGAGTGGGGTGAGGCGTTGCTCTGGGCGACAATTGTAGCGAGTGCATTTCGAATATTTACGTTCGAACCCTTTACGATTCCTACAGGATCAATGGAAGGCAGCATGCTCGTAGGTGATTATTTATTCGTAAACAAGATGAGTTATGGGGCCAAAGTCCCACAAACGCCATTCACCCTCCCCTTTGTTCACAACACCCTCCCAGGATCGATGACACCTAGTTACACATCTTGGCTATCTCTTCCTTACTTGAGATTGCCCGGGGTTAGAAGTGTAGAACGCTATGATGCAGTTGTCTTCAGCTTTCCTCCAGGAGACACCATTTTTGTAGACAAAGAATTGGCCGGACATGATTATTATGGCATTCTTAGAAGAGAAGGAATCCGTGCTGCTGGAGGAGACATTGAAAAGTTCGCACTCAACCCCGAACAGTATATGCGTATTGTCCGTGAAAAGGCATTTATAAAACCAGGGCTGTCAGCACGACCCATAGATAAAAAGGAGAACTATGTGAAGCGCTGCATAGGCCTTCCAGGAGATTCTCTCTCTGTCATAGATCGACAAGTCGTTATTAATGGCAAGGCCATCGAAAACCCAGAGCATCTACAATATGAATACCAAGTGCAATTTTCCAGCCCGATGAAGGCGAAAAGAGCGATGAAAATGCTTGGATTAACCAACGTCGACATAGGCGCATCCCAAGCCACTTCAGATGGGATTTCAACCTTGATTTCATTAACAAATAGCGAAGTTGAAACTTTGGAAAACAGCGGTGGTGCAATAAGCATCGATTTAATGAGTACTGTAAATCGCAAGGGCCGGATGGACATTTTTCCAAATACATACAAGGAAGAATTTAATGAATGGACCCCAGACGATTTAGGACCTATCTATATCCCTAAAGCGGGACGAACCATTGAACTGAACGAAAGAAATTTAGACATGTATCGCAGAGCTATCTCAGCTTACGAAAACCATGATTTGGTCGAGAAGCCTGACGGGACAGTGGAAATCGATGGCGAAACAGTAACAACATACACCTTTGAACAGGACTATTACTGGATGATGGGTGACAACAGGCATCGATCCGCTGACTCACGTATGTGGGGATTCGTCCCTGAGGATCACGTTATAGGAAGGGCTTCGTTCACATGGTTTAGCAAACAGAATGTTCCCCAACATGGAGAATCAAAAATTCGCTGGAACCGCATGTTTAAAACCGTCAAGTAAGAAAGCCGTTGATTGTTCTTCCAGCTTGTCCCTTTCCCAGTTTGGCATGGTGCCAAATCGCATACAATACTGATGCTCCAAGTCAAGATATTGTTGTAGATATTCATGAACATTTTGTAAAACAAACCATGCGTAACCGCATGCTACTTTCAAATGCCCAAGGCGAGATGATGGTTACGCTTCCTGTTCATCGTCGAACGGCATCCTCAAGAGCGCTTTCTGACATACGTTTTACTGAGGATATCAGTCCTACAATTTTAATGCGCCATCTCAGAACTGGATACGGGGCTGCCCCCTACTTTGAACATTTCGAGCATTCTTTAATTCAATTTTTTGAAACATATGCCAAACCAGGCCTCCCCCTTCTTGACTTCAACTTGGGGAGCTTAAGATGGCTGGAAGATGAATTTGAATTAAAAAGTGTCGCGTCAAGTTCGAATTTTATGCGGCATTCTGACCTGGAACACCCCTCAAATGACTTTCGTACAAAAGAAAGCTTCACTAGAGAAAACTGGACATTCGACAGATACCCACAGGTCTTTGAGGATCGAAATGATTTTATAGGAGGATGCTCCGTTTTAGACGGCATCTTTCACGGTGGCCCAGAAGTAAAAAATTGGTGGATGAAAAAGGTCACAAGACTATCTTCGCGCCATGAATGACACTGAGTTAATTAGAACATCCTTATTTCAGAATCACCTCGACCTTGGTGCCAAGATGGTGGCTTACGCCTGCTATGAAATGCCCATCTCATATGCTGGACTTAAAATCGAACACCAAGCTGTACGTGAAGACGTTGGGATGTTTGACGTGAGCCACATGGGCGAGTTTACGGTGAAAGGACCAGATGCGACCGCACTTCTTCAATCAATCACATCAAATGATGTCACAACACTGGATGATGGAAAAATACAATACAGTTGTATTCCCAACGGAACAGGTGGCATTGTGGATGATCTACTTGTATATAGAGAATGCGAAAATGACTACCTCTTGGTTGTCAACGCCAGCAATAGATTGAAGGACTGGGCGTTTATCAACGAGAAGGCTCAAGGACTAAACGTCACGATAGAAGACACCACGGAGGACTGGACGCTTATTGCACTTCAAGGACCAAAGTCGACCGAAAAACTAAGGCCACTCATGGATGTTAATCCTGGTGACTTAAAATACTACACCTTTATGAGGGCTGACATTTTGGGCACAGCGTGCATTGTCTCGGCAACTGGGTATACAGGCGCCGGAGGATATGAACTCTATATCCCCAACAGCAAAGCATCGGAAATATGGAACGCTTTATTGAATGACCACGTTACGCCATGTGGATTAGGCGCAAGAGATACGTTAAGAATGGAAATGGGCTTTTGTTTATACGGCAACGATATCGATGAAACCACAAATCCAATAGAAGCAGGGTTGGGTTGGATCACAAAATTCACAAAGGAATTTACCGACAGAAAACGTTTGCAGGACATTAAAACGGAAGGACCAGCAAGAAAAATGATTGGGCTGAAGGTTTTAGGGAGAGGAATACCTCGACAGGGATATGAAGTGGTTAATGAATCAGGTCACATTGTAGGCGTCATTACAAGTGGAACGATGAGTCCGAGTTTAGGTTACGGGATAGGAATGGCATACATTGACAAGACCTTCGCAAAGCCCCATCAAAAACTCTCAGTAAGAATCCGCAACAAAGATATCGAAGCAGAAGTTGTGAGATTCCCATTCCTACAAAAAGACAAATAAATGCAATCTGAACTCCCAAGAATAGAAGCTTGCTTTTCCCCACGTGAATTTGAACAATATGAAGAAGGGTTTGAATTGATTGTCGTCATAGACGTATTGAGGGCTACATCTGCCATCTGTGCTGCGATAGAAAATGGCGTAAAAGGAATCATTCCAGTAGACAGTGTTGACGAAGCAAGGGCGTATCTTAAGAAAGGGTATCTCGCAGCTGCAGAAAGGGAGGGGCAAATTGTGGAGGGATTCCCCATGGGAAATTCACCCATTTCATTTTTAAACCCAGAACTTAAAGGGGAAACAATTGTTCTCACAACCACCAATGGAACAAAAGCGATTAAGATTGCTGAGAACAAAGAAACTGTCATTATCGGGTCGCTGAACAATCTTGGGTCGCTTACAAAATGGCTTATTCGCCAGGAAAGAAACACGTTGGTATTGGCATCTGGATGGAAAGACAAGTTTAACCTTGAAGACACCATTTGTGCAGGAGCAATCATTGACGGCGTTGTGGAAAGCGGAAAGTTCGCATCAAAAGAAGACAGCTCTGTTGCCGCAAAGTTTATCTATCGATCAGCAAAAGAAAACATCTTTTCATACTTAAAAGCGAGTTCTCACAGAAGGCGTCTTCGCAAGCTCAATTTAAATGCAGACGTGAATTACTGCCTCACACCAAACAACTTAACGGCCATACCCATCTTAAAAAATGGCATTTTAGTCCCTTTAAAGGACGTTGAAAACAAAGTGGAAACATAGGGATAAGGTTTTAACTGCAGCTGCTGTAGTGACATGTTTAAGCTGGGGGTTCACGCCACACCGTGAATTACATGCTGTAGCGATCACCGCACTCCCCTCACCTGTGTTTGGTTTTTACAAAGCACATCAGCACGAATTAATGGTGAGGGCTGTAGATGCAGACAAACGCAAACACGGCGTCAAGGAAGAAGCTGCAAGACACTACATTGACATTGACCACTATTCTGACGGAATATCACCATGTGGATGGCACGAAGGATGTGAACGCTACAGCGAAGACACATTGAGGTCAAGAGGAATTCTACCCTGGAGTATTGAAAGGGTATACAATCAGCTTGTCGTTGAGATGTCAAATTGTGGCGCAAGGGATAGTTCTGCAGCCAGTCTTTCTCGTGTCCTTAGACTTTCTGCCGACTTGGGCCATTACATCGGAGATGCACATGTTCCGCTACATACGACCTCAAATTATAACGGTCAATTGACAGGCCAATTAGGCATACATGCGCTTTGGGAAACACACGTCTATGAAACATCGAGACCGAACTGGAGCGGACAAAAAATAGAGGCTTTATATATCTCAGATCTCAGAAATTGGATTTGGTCTAGAATCATGTCAAGCAATGCAAACGTCGAAGAGGTACTCCGCATGGAAAAGGCCGTGAGAGAAAGAGTCGGTGCGCCTGACGTATGGGGATATCGAACAAGAGGCCGAACACTAAGCCTCATTCCCACTCCAGGATTCTGTGAAGAATACAATGACTCATTAGATGGAATGGTCGAGGAGAGATTCTATATGGCTGCAGAGGGTATCGCGTCGGCGTGGTATTCCGCGTGGGTAGATGCGGGAGCACCAGATTTGGAAAACGATTTAATTAAACCTAAAAAAAGAAACCTTATGAGTGAATTAGGCCATTTTCTGCGAGCGCGTTTTCCAATCCAGAAGGAGCGCGTTGGGGAAGACCTGTATTTGCATTGACAAAAGCAAGCACAACATTTGCCTCAACTAACAAATTCTGTTCGTGATACACATGAAAACAAAATTCTAATTTGGCAGTAGGAGGCCTTACGATATGCGTTTCAATTCTTAAAACCTGGTCATATCGGGCTGGGACCTTATACTTAACGCTGAGATCGATTACGGGAAGTAAAATGCCATTTGACTCCATTTCAGAATACACCCAACCTATTTCTCTTAATGTATCCACTCTTGCTGCCTCAAGCATCGGAACATAAGCACCATGATACACCATATCCATTCTGTCAGTATCAGAATATCTGACTCTGTGATTGATACAAAAACGTCGCTTATCGCCTGTTTTTTTCCAAAAAGAAGAAAAGTTATGATCCATAAAACAAAAATAATGGCCTTGTCAACACAAAAATGATGCATGAGAAAAAAAAAACAAACAACTTAAACTGGACAAAAACGGCGGTGTTTATTTAACACTTCAAATCGTCAATTCAGTGATAATTATTTCCTATCAAATGTTAAATTGCTGTTTTTCAAATACTGAACAACAACTTCATAAACCTTTAGGATATTATAAATTATATGAATCATATAATCTATATAAAATCATTGAACATAAACTGATTTTCGTTTTCAAACTTTTTATAAAAACAATAGACGATGCATTTTTTTTTACAATTGTTTTGTCAAACATTGCACTCTCAAATCACACGAAGCAAAAAAGGAATTTATGGAACAAGACCACAACAAAGTTTGGGCAGACTGCCTTACTGTTATCAGTGACAATATCAGTACTCAAGCTTTCAAAACGTGGTTCGCTCCGATAAAACCGGTAAAGCTATCGGAAAGTGTACTTACGATTCAAGTGCCGTCCCAATTTTTCTACGAATGGCTTGAAGAGCACTACGTGTCTCTACTTCGCAAGACTGTTCGGAAAGAATTAGGACCAGACGCTCGTTTGGAATACAGCATCATAATGGAACACTCACTTGAGGGAAATCAAGCGAGTCCATACACAGTTAAGGTCCCTACAACACATCGCGCAGCTACGCGAAATCATGCACAAAACATGCCCGTTGTTGGTGAGCCCGCGCCTATCAAGAATCCTTTTGTGATTCCTGGTTTAAGGAAACTGAAGATTGATTCTAACTTGAATCCGAACTATGCTTTCGACAACTTTGTCGAGGGGGAGTGTAACCGACTTGCGAGATCCGCAGGATTTGCTGTTGCAAATAAACCTGGCGGAACAGCCTTCAATCCACTACTCATTTATGGTGGCGTTGGGCTAGGAAAAACACACCTAGCACATGCGATAGGTATTGAAATAAAAAATCAAAATCCAGACAAGACTGCGCTCTACGTTACGTCTGAACGATTCACACATCAGTTTATCGATTCGGTCAGAAACAATACAGTCAATGACTTCAGTCACTTCTATCAAATGATAGACGTTCTTATTATTGATGACGTACAATTCTTCAGCGGAAAGGAAAAGACGCAGGATGTGTTCTTCCACATCTTCAACCACCTTCATCAGACCGGCAAGCAATTGGTTCTCACCGCTGACAAGCCACCTGTTGAAATGCAAGGCATGGAGCAAAGACTGTTAAGCAGATTCAAGTGGGGACTTAGTGCCGACTTGCAGACTCCTGCTCTAGAAACGCGTATGGCAATTCTCGAAAAGAAGATGTACAGCGATGGCATAGACATGCCTAGAGAAGTTGTAGAATATCTCGCATACAGCATCACGACCAACGTCAGAGAGCTCGAAGGCGCGCTGATATCATTGATTGCCCAGAGCAGCCTGAATAAGAAAGCAATTACACTTGATCTTGCACGTCAAATGATTGACAAGTTTGTCAAGAACACAGCACGAGAGGTAAGCATAGATTACATTCAGAAAGTGGTGTGTGACTACTTCGATCTTCCGATTGAACTTCTCAAGTCGAAGACGCGTAAGCGCGAGATCGTTCAAGCGAGACAAATCGCGATGTACTTCTCTAAGAAGATGACGAAATCATCTTTGGCAAACATTGGACTGCATTGCGGAGGCAAAGATCACGCTACCGTTCTCCATGCATGTAGAACAGTAAACAACCTTAGTGAGACAGACAAGCACTTTAGAAAATATCTAGACGACCTTGAAAAGAAACTATCTATACACTAATATCAACGGGACCTGATTGGGTCCCGTTTTTTTATGCCCACAACTTCATATAAAATATTGGCTGTCTGTCTTGGCAACATTTGCCGATCGCCCATCGCCCATGGTCTTCTTGAGCACCATGCACGGCGATTAAGTCTGCATGTAGAAGTAGATTCTGCGGGAACGATTGACCACCACAGTGGAAACCCTCCAGACAGCAGATCAATAGCTAAAATGAAGGAAAACAACATCGAGATCTCGGAACAGAGGTCCAGGGTTTTTTGTCGGGCTGATTTTGACAGATTCGATTTAATACTGGCGATGGACAAACAGAATCTTCTGGACCTACAATCACTAGCTCGAAATGATGAGGAAAGAAACAAAGTCAAACTTGTGCTCGGGGACGCCGACGTACCCGACCCCTACTATGGAGGCGACGAAGGGTTTGAGAATGTGTTTCATTTGCTCAACCGTTCAATTCCAAACTGGCTAGGATTGGCGAAGATGTAGCACTAACAAAGCCCCTGGAGGAACTTTTCCTGGCATCCCTTTGATTCCGTACCCCATTAAAGAGGGCACCATGGCTCTGACACTGTCACCTCTTAAAGCATTTGTCGCAATGGCTTCGAACCCACTCGGCTGAACCGCACTCCCCACGACAAACTGCAAAGCGTCCATCGAAAAACACGATACCCCATTGATCAAGGACACGCTGACATCCCACAGAACAGTGTCCCCTTCGAGAACAGGGACAGAAGACACATCTTCGGAAGAAGCGACAATTTTCTCGCAAACAATCCCTCCGGGAATAACTACTGGCGCCCATCCCCACGTAACAGAAAGAGAATCGATGATTTGAAGTTCGGCGGTCAAACGCGCCGCATTATATTCGAGCATTGCGTTACTTAAGTCACGTTGGCGTTGATCTCGAGCCCCATATTCATCCTGACTTCTGTCATCTGTAGCACAAGACTGAATGCATAAATACATCACAAGAAGTGTAACGACTGAAACAAATCGTTGAGACGAGAAATTATTGACGCTTGTCACTTGTCTGAATAATCAAGGTCAGCAGCATATTCTGGGAGTAGATCTACAATTTTCTGCTGAACGTCTTCTAAAGAATCAAACGAAGCACCACCCGCTGCATTGTGATGGCCGCCACCGCCAAAATGACTTGCAGAGAACTTGCTTACACTGAAAGTCCCTACAGAACGAAAACTCATCTTCACCCTGTCAGATGATTCGTGAATAAAAGCGGCAAAGTTCACGCCTACGATACTAAGGGCCCTATTTACCAAACCTTCTGTATCCCCTTTTCTATAGGAAAAGCGCTGTAATTCTTCTGCAGAAAGTGAAATAATCGCGGCATGATATTCTGGATAAACAACAAGCTTTGAACTTATGGCATAGCCTACGAGTTTAAGCTGATCCACACGATTGTTATCGTAAACCCGCGTTTGAATCGCTGAATGGTCCATCCCTGTTTCGCAAAGCGCCGCAGCTATTCGAAGTGTTTTGGGAGAAGATGATGGGAAACGAAACGACCCTGTGTCCGTCACTATTCCGCAATATATACAAGACGCTGTATTCACAGAGATATCTTTTGCCTGCCCCCACCTTTCAATAAGCCTATACACCAACTCGCACGTTGAACTGGATTTGTCATCCGAGAACATAAGATCAACAAAATCAGATGGATTTTGATGGTGATCAATCATGACCGTGTAAGCTTCCGATGATTCAAGAGCGGCTTGCAAACCTCCTACCCTAGAAGGATCATTGAAGTCCAAAATGAAAAGAACATCAGATTTTAAAACCAAGGCCTCAGCCCTATTTGGCTCCTCTGAATGCAAAACGATTTCTGACTTCCCATGCATCCAGTTCAGAAATTCTGGAAATGCATCTGGAAGAACCACTGTAGACTCGATGCCAAGATCCTTGAGATGGTTCCACATGGCCAATGTAGAGCCTACTGCATCTCCATCAGGGCCCCTATGTGCTGTAAGAACGATCCTCTTAGCGCTTCTTAATCGATCTAGCAATTCGCCAGCGCTGTTGTTGTCAAAAATATCCATTGCCTGCATGCCCTAAATATATACCTTTAAGGCATGATTCGAATCCTCATAATACTACTGTTTATCGTGAGTTCTTCTCATGATATCCACTTTTCTAAATCGAGCGTAGATTATAATGAGAATTCCAAAACGCTTCAAGCTGTCATTAATGTTTTCACTGACGACTTAGAACTTGCGATTGAAAGATCTCATGACAAACTAGATTTGGAAATCGGGGCGGAGACCCAACACGCGTCTACTGACTCACTCGTTGCTGACTATTGCATACAACACGTAGTTTTAAAAATGAACAGCAAAGAGGTTGATTTCGATTTCATTGGCTTCGAATACGATTATGACATTTGTTATTTATATCTAGAATCAGACCTACTGACAATGGCGAAGTTTGACGAAATACATCTCAGCGTAAACCTGTTTTTTGAGGTCTATGACGACCAAGAAAATGTCGTCGATCTTAGCACACCCTTTTCTGATGATAATTTTATTTTAAACAGAGATTCCCCTGTTGCGACAATGAAACCAAACGACAAATGACCAAAGCTGAGAAGGCCGAATTCATCATGTCCGAGTTGGAGCGCCTCTACCCCACTACGCCCATCCCCTTAGATCATGTTGATGCCTATACCCTACTGATTGCAGTTTTGCTTTCCGCTCAGTGTACAGATAAGCGGGTGAACACAGTTACTCCGGAACTCTTTGAACTTGCATCAACCCCAGAAGAAATGGTCAAGCAGGACGTAGAATCTATTCGGAAAATAATCAGGCCATGTGGACTCTCCCCCAGAAAATCAGCGGCCATTCATCGGCTTTCTGAAATCATTATAGAGAAGCATAAAGGTCTGGTCCCAAACACATTAGAGCATCTAGAAGCACTGCCTGGAGTAGGACACAAAACAGCATCCGTGGTCATGGCTCAAGCATTTGGCGTCCCTTCATTTCCAGTTGACACACACATACACAGACTGATGTACAGATGGGGATTAACAACCGGAAAAAATGTTGAAACGACAGAGAAAGATGCAAAACGTATTTTCCCGATTGAGAGATGGAATAAACTTCATCTTCAAATCATCTTCTACGGACGAGAGTATTGTCCCGCAAGAGGATGGGATATTGACAAAGATCTTATTACGCTGAAAGCAGGTAGGTCTTCAGTGCTTCATAAGTTGGGGAAATAACAATGCTTTGCTTTTGTTTCGAAAGACATTCTTTCAAATGCGAAGGCACGTCTGGGGTAATATGCGTTGCGCCCTCCACGAGTTCTCCAAACTTGGCCGGATGTGCGGTTGACAAAACAACACCAGGATCAGCGTTGCCAAATTTTGATTGGTAAGACTTCAAACCGGCATAACCTACAGCAGTGTGCGGACAAACAAGGTAATTCGATTTGTCTGAAAGCGTTGCCATTACTTCCGAAGTCCCTGCATCGTCTAAGCTATAGCCGAACAACTCATCCCGCATTTTTGCCAAATCGTTGTTGTAAAGCGCTTCTACACGAGGCCTGTTTGAGGGGTTACCTACATCCATGGCGTTTGACATTGTAGACACAGACGGGCGCGCTTCAAAACCCGAGACACAATCAGGCGACAAATACTTCTCCATACCATCATTTGCATTTGTCGCAGCTACAAAACCCGCGACTGGCATCCCCATTTTTGCAGCAAGAAGACCCGCAGCGATATTCCCAAAATTCCCAGATGGCACAGAGAATACTGCTGGCTTGCCCAGTTGATACGTTGCCCAAGCATAGTAAATACTCTGTGGCATCCATCGCGCGATGTTGATCGAATTCGCAGATGTCAGTGATCTTTTGGACTGAAGCGACGCATCTAAGAAGGCTGTCTTCACCATTTCTTGACATTGATCAAAGCTCCCCTGCACTTCTAATGCAACAATATTTGAGCCCGCGGTGGTAAGTTGTTGTTCTTGGATTTTCGAAATACGTCCACTTGGATATAAAATAACCACATCAATATTGGGGACATTAAGAAAACCATTTGCAACCGCACTTCCAGTGTCACCGCTTGTAGCAACTAATATCGTCAGTCTGCGATTTGTAATGCGACTTAGCACCCTCGACAGAAACCTAGCCCCCACATCCTTAAATGCTGAGGTAGGACCATGAAAGAGTTCAAGAGAGTAAACCCCACGCTCAATCTCGCAAAGTGGTATTGGAAAATTAAGGACATCTCTCAGAATTTCACGGAGCTCGGTTTTCGTGAGGCACCCTTCTGCATACGGCGCAAGCATCTCCGCGCCAAAATCCCAGGGATGCATATCTTCATTGGAAAACCAAAACGCTTCTGGCAATTCGGGAATATGATCAGGAAAATACAATCCTTTATCTGGCGCCAACCCCTCTACCACAGCTTCAGCAAAAGACCGTCTAATGTTCGCGTCTGATAAACTACTAAACTGCATGAGCGCCAATATTTGATACGGTGGTAACGTGAATGTGACAATCCACAGACTCAGATGTCATGACTTTCTGCAATGCTTTGGCTATCAAATCAGCATTCTCCTTCGAATTGGCCACCCAAAAACTTGAGGGTCCGCTTCCGGATATTCCTCCAGTGAGCGCACCAGCATTCATCGCTGCCAGTTCACATGTGTTAAAAGCAGGCAACAGAGGCTTTCTGTATGGGCCCACGAGCAAATCCTTTAATGAATGAGAAAACCCCTCCAAATCGTTTGTATAACATGACTGAACGAATCTTCCCATCCAAGCTGAAGCGTCAATTGCATCTTGCAACAATACTTGTGATGGCAAGACTGCCCTTGACTCCGCTGTTTTTATGACTACTTGAGGGTGTAGAACGATCAAATGCAGACCCTCAGGCACAGGCAATTTGTGAGAGACACCATCGGGATCTATCAAGCATAACCCGCCAAAAAGAGCGGGTGCAATGTTATCAGCATGCCTTGATCCACTGGCGATTTGCTCACCATCCAAAGCAGATTCAAGTCTTTCTATTTCAGACAAATCCTTATCAATAAATTTTGCCAATTCACAGACACCTACCACTGCAGCAACAGCACTTGCAGCACTCGAACCAATTCCACTTCCAGGCATAATCGATTTGTAGATTTCAATTTCGACTCCGAAGGGGTCTCCCAATTTATGAAGTGCTGAAATCGCGGCCATACCGGCAACGTTTAATTCCGCCTCAGGAGGCAAATTGCTGTCCGTTTCTAAAATAAGCCGCACACCATTCCCTTCAAAAGTGCGCAGCACCATTCTTTCAGAAGGTGAACTTAATGCAAGACCTAAAGCGTCAAATCCCACATTGAGATTTGCAACAGTCGCTGGGGCTATGATTTCTACTTGATTCACTTTATCTACTTTCTGAAAACCTCATAATATCAGCAAATACACCCATTGCAGTCACATCTGCACCAGCGCCAGCACCTTGAACGACGAGGGGGCGACCTGAGTACCTGTCTGTCGTTAACATCACGACATTGTCAGAACCTTCAAGTGAACAAAAAAGATGATTCGCATCCAATGGTTCAAGCCCCACCTTCGCTTTGCCATTTTCAAACGTCGCAAAATACCTTAGTTTTTTTCCCTGCGCTTGCGCATCCTGTAATTTCCCTTTCATTGTGTTTTCAATAGAGGGCAGTGCTTCTAAAAATTCAGAAACACTTCCCTTCATCAGTTCTTCAGGAAGAAATGGAACATTTTCAACGTCTGACATTTCAAGTTTAAACCCAGCCTCTCTGGCAAGGATTAATATCTTTCTCTGGACATCTACGCCACTTAAATCAATGCGAGGGTCAGGTTCTGTAAAACCAGCTTCCATGGCGCCTTTCACAGAATCTTCAAAAGTCATTTCAGCGCTAAAGGCGCTAAAAAGAAAATTAAGCGTCCCACTCAAGACCGCTTCAATTTTGTGAACTTTGTCACCACTTAAGACCAAATGATGAATCGTATCAATAACCGGAAGTCCAGCACCAACATTTGTTTCAAACCGGTAGTCGGTTGAATGTCTACTCGCCAATTCCCTAAGACCATTGTACCTCGCATAACTGTCTGCTGCCGCAATTTTATTGCTCGCAACGACACCCACACTGTTTCTGAGAACTGACTCGTAAAGCGCCGCTACATCTGCAGATGCGGTATTGTCAATAAAGGCTGAGTTCTCGAGATTCATGTCTTTTATTTTCTCAACAAATCCCTCCAGTGTACTCTCTGTATCAGCATTCGTTAAAGCCCCCCTCCAATCGGTCAAGTCAATTCCCTTGGAATCGAAAATCATCTTCTTAGAATTCGCAAGTCCAGATATTCGCAGGTCAATGTTACGCTCATCTAAAAGTTGCTCATGTTGGTCTCTCACAAAATCAACAAGGGTCCCTCCGACATTTCCAACACCCATACAAAACAGATGTATCCTTCGAACATCTGACTCGAAAAATGTTCCATGTAACGCTCTTAATGCTTTGGGCACATCTGAATTCGCCACAACAACAGAAATATTCCGTTCAGTAGACCCTTGTGCAATTGCCTTAATGTTAATGCCATTGCGACCTAGAGAATGAAAAGCTTTTCCACAAATCCCCGTATAACCGTCCATTCCATCTCCCACCAATGCCAGTATACTCAATCCTTCTTCTGTCCGGAAAGGCTCAATCCGACCCAGCTCTAAATCGGATCCAAATTCCTCATTTAGGGCTTTGAGCGCCACCTCTAATTCATTCTCCTGAATGGCAACCGTAATACTATGTTCTGAAGAGCCCTGAGTAATTAAGACCACATTGACACCCGAGAAAGAAAGCGCAATGAACAACCTGCGTGAAAAACCAGGCACACCCACCATGCTTCCTCCTGATAGAGTTACCAAAGACATCCCACCAATAGAAGATATTCCTCGAACGGGGCCAGCCAATTTAGGGCTTGCACAAATTCTAGTCCCATTTCCATCACCGTCGAAAGTACTGCGTACAATGAGCGGGATGCCAGCCGACATAAGCGGTGCAATCGTAGGAGGGTAGATAATCTTAGCGCCGAAATGACAGAGTTCCATCGCTTCTGCATAACTCATCTCATCTATAATACGAGCAGTAGGCACTTGTCTGGGATCGGCTGTCAACATGCCAATCACATCCGTAGATTTTTCAAGGTGATCTGCATCAACAGCAATGGCCATAAGCGCAGCGGTATAATCAGAACCACCTCGACCCAGCGTTGTAGTTGTACCATCTGGGGCCATGCCGATAAATCCCTCCATGGCAAGAATTTCCCAATCTGAATCCGATTCATCTTCAAGCCCAGCGACAATGGCTTTCTTTGTTGTTTCAGTCAACACATGGGCTGAACCGTGATTCGCATCCGTTTTAATCCAAGACCTTGCATCAACTCTTCGCACCAACAATCCACACCTTCGAAGATGAGACACGATAAGCGGTATAGAAAGTCGTTCACCGAATGCAATGAGCTCATCTCTTGACCTGTCACTTAATTCTCTCAACAAATAAATGCCATAACACAACTCCTCCAGCTCATCCAACAATCCTTTCATTTCAACCTCTACTTCGGAAGCGTCTTTGGCGGAAGAAAGTTCAATCAAAGTCTTTAGGTGACGATCTCTTATGTTTTGATATACAGTCTTATAACCAACATCTCCGTCGCAAGCCAACTTGCCTAACAAAATCAATTCATTCGTCATTCCCCCCATTGCGGAGAGGACGAGGATTTTTTTGTTTTTGCGGCGAGAGAGGAGTATTTCCCCTACCCTTTGAATCGTTGACGCATTCAACAAGGAACTGCCACCGAATTTGATTACTTCCATGAAAGTACGTTTAAGAATTAATCGTCAGTTTCAAATTTCGAGATCACCTCCATGCTTACACCTGTGTTGGAGAAACCTCCATCATGAAACAAATTCTGCATGGTGACAAAACGGGTTAAATCACTGAACATAGACACACAGTAATCCGCGCATGACAACGCATCGGCATTGCCGAGAGGCGACATCGATTCGGAATAAGCAATAAATTCATCAAACCCTTTCACACCAGACCCCGCTGTAGTAATCGTTGGTGATTGAGAGATGGTGTTAATTCTCACCTTCTTGTCCACGCCATAATGATAACCAAAGCTCCTTGTAATACTTTCAAGCAACGATTTGGCATCAGCCATGTCACCGTAATCAGGGAAGATTCTTTGTGCCGCAATATAAGTTAGCGCAACAACAGACCCCCACTCATTCAGTGCATCGAGCTTCTTTGCAGTGGCCAGTGTTTTGTGCAACGAGATTGCGCTAACATCAAGTGTTGTCTGTAGAAACTTGTAATTTATATCTGTATAATGACGTCCCTTCCTGACATTTGGACTCATCCCTATGCTGTGTAAAACGAAATCTATTTTGCCACCGAAATGCGACATGGCACCCTTGAATAATTTCTGTAGATCTTCCTCGCTGGTTGCATCAGCTGGGATTACGGGACAGTTGTTACATTTCGCTGCAAGCTCATTTATGGTCCCCATGCGCATCGCTATCGGTGCATTTGTCAGCACGATTTCTGCGCCTTGCGCGACGGCTTGTTCAGCGACTTTCCAAGCAATGGACATGTCATTTAACGCACCAAATATGATGCCCTTTTTTCCCTTCAATAAGTCTTGTGCCATATGATTCTTTCTTTATGTTCAACAACGAAAGTTAGCACTTCGTGGAGGGCAACCAAATGAACTTACGCCTATCTATTCACACTCTTTCGTGTGATTCATTCGGAAATATTTTTCCTGGATTCAAAATGCCTTTTGGATCGAAAACACTCTTTATACCTCTCTGTATAAGTAAGTTAGGAGGAGATAACGCAATGTCCATATACGCTTTCTGAACGAAACCGATGCCGTGTTCACCGCTTAAAGTCCCTCCCAAAGCGACAACTTCAGTAAACAGTTTGCGAATTGCAACAGGCAAAACATCAGACCACATCTGTTCACTCAGATTATCCCTTAAGATGTTAATGTGCAGATTTCCATCTCCTGCATGGCCATAACAAATGGATCGAAACCCATATTCATTCCCCAAGCTTTTTACAGCATTCATCAATTGAGGAAGCCTCGCTCGTGGAACAACTGTGTCTTCTTCTTTATAGATACTTGACGCCTTGACGGCTTCACCCACCCGACGTCTTAAATACCAAAGCTTATCCTTCTCATCAGATGACTGGGCAAAGAGAACCTCTCCTGCGCTTTGCAATTCCAACACTGAGAGGATTCGTTCACACTGAGGCATGATATCCGCTTCGTTCGCACCATCGACCTCTATTAAAAGGTATGCCTCATCAGTTGGGTCAAGATGGAGTTCTTTGTTTCCTGTAAATTCTTGGGCAAGAACCATGGCGTCTTTTTCCATAAACTCAAGTGCGCTGGGTGTTTCTCCTGATAAAAATATCTCAGATACTGTACGACAGGCATCCGATATGTTTTTAAAAGGCACAAACATTAATGCAGAAAACTTTGGTAAGGGCAACAACTTTAGGGTCGCTCGTGTAATCACACCAAGCGTTCCTTCACTCCCAACCATAAGCGCCGTTAAATTATATCCCGTGCTGTTCTTCAAAGTATTTGCGCCTGTTTCGATCACCTGACCATCCGCCAACACAACTTGTAAATTCAATACCCAATCTTTTGTAACGCCATATTTAACAGCTCTTGGCCCTCCACTGTTTTCGGCCAAATTCCCTCCGATGGTGCAGGTTCCTCTTGAGGCTGGATCAACAGCATAGAAGAGCCCTTGCGCTTCAACTGCGTTTTGAAGAACTTCAGTAATCACACCTGGCTCAACCACAACTTGACTGTTCTTTAGATCAATGTTTAAGATTCTATTCATCCGCCTGAGAGACAAAACAAGTCCGCCATTGACAGCAAGTGCGCCACCGCTCAAACCTGTCCTGGCACCTCCTGGAGTGACGGGGATATCATGATCAAACGCAGCCCTTATTAACGAAGAAACCTCTTCCACGGATTCTGGCTCAGCCACAACCCATGGCCTGAAACATAAATCCTCTGTTTCATCTTTTGAAAAAAATTCCATCACCTCTCCCTCAAAATGGATCCGCTCAGCCGGCAATAATTTCTCAAAAATCTTTCTGCAAATTTCAGTATAGTTCTCTGTCATTGTCATCAATCATTCTCTATTTACTATCTTGGACGTTGTCAAAAATAACCCGTATACAAGATGAGTCGTAACATTTCTAAATTAATAACAAACTACGTATTGTTTGGGGTCATATTCGCCTCTGCTTTATCTAGCATTTCAGCACAAACGTTCTCAAACGAAAAAATTTGGGGCGGAGAATTCCGCTCTGAAGGCGTTTGGGGAATTCGATCTATGGCAAATGGATCACACTATACTGTGAGTGACTATGATCAAGACAAAGGGGCAACCATTGAAAAGTATTCATACAAGTCTGGAAAAAAAATAGCTACGATTGTAACCGCCCTCGATGCCTTTGAAGACGCTCGTGAATCCTTCAGCAGCTATACGTTCAGCGCGGACGAAAGGTACATACTGATGACGACGAATACGGAATCCCTATATCGTCACTCATACTATGCAGACTTCTACATTTACGACACCGAAACAAAAGAACTAGCAACCCCACTTACTGACTTTTCCAAGGGCAAACAAAGACTTGCAACCTTTTCCCCCGCTGCTGACAAAGTCGCCTTTGTCAGAAACAACAATGTGTTTATTGCAAACCTCAAGGATGGTACTGAAGTACAAGTCACCGACGATGGTCTTGCGAACAGCATTATCAACGGTGCCACAGATTGGGTTTACGAAGAAGAATTCGGAGATGACAACGGCATGAAATGGTCACCGGACGGCACCAAATTGGCGTACTATAGATTTGATGAAACAGCCGTTCGCCAAATGCATATGCCTGTGTATGGAGGGTTATACCCAGAGCCATACATCTTCAAATATCCAAAAGCCGGCGAAGACAACAGCGAGGTTCAAGTATACATCCACGATGTTCAAACTGGAATCAATCATGGTGTAGCTGTTCCGAAAAGCGCGCATTACATCCCACGGTTCTTTTGGACAAATGATGTAGAAACACTCTGTATCCTCACGATGAATAGGCACCAAAACGATTTGCGATTCTTGCTCACAGAAGGTGAGTTCCCAAACAACAGAATAGGCACAAAAGAGATTTTTAAAGAAACAGCCTACACCTACATCGACATCCACGACAATCTCATTTTCTTAAATGATGGACACAGCTTCCTCTGGACGAGTGAACGAGATGGCTTTAATCACATCTACAAGTTCGATTATGATGGCACCCATACTCAGCTTACTGAAGGTGAGTGGGATGTGGTTGATTTTTTCGGCTACGATGAAGCACGAGATTTGATTTACTTCAGCTCATCGATGAATGGCCCCACGCAACAACACCTACACGCTGTAAACGGAAAGGGCATCGTCACAACTTTAGACAACGAACCTGGACATCACAGCGCAGATTTTTCTGCAAATTTTGCCTACAGAATCCACAACTACAGCAATGCAAACACACCATCCGTTTATACGCTACGGAATAGAAAAGGCAAAACGGTTCGGACTTTAAAGGACAACAGTTCACTTCGCGAAACCCTCTCTGAATATGATTATTCCGAAAAGACGTTCTTCACGTTTACAAATGATTCCGATGTAGAACTCAATTGCTGGAAAATCCTCCCTCCAAACTTCGATGAAACAAAAACATACCCTGTTTACGTTGCCATTTACGGAGGCCCAGGCGTCAATACGGTAACCGACAGCTGGGGCGGTGCAAACCTCATGTTCTATCAATACCTCGCGCAAGAAGGCTACATTGTTGCTTCAGTTGACCCACGCGGCACACCACTTCGCGGCCGTAAATTTGAGCATAGCACCTACAAAGAACTGGGCAAGCTAGAGACTGAAGATTTTATTGATTTTGCTGAATATCTCGGCGCACAACCGTATGTAGATGCTGAAAGAATTGGCATTCAGGGATGGAGCTACGGTGGCTTTATGACCCTTCTTTGCATGACGAAAGGTGCAGATGTATACAGCGCAGGTATTTCTGTCGCTCCTGTCACAAACTGGAAGTACTACGACACCATTTACACGGAGCGTTTCATGCAAACACCTCAGGAAAACGAATCTGGTTACGAAGAGAACAGTCCGGTAAACCATGCTGAGAAGCTGGAAGGCGCCCTCCTGCTCGTCCACGGATCAGGAGATGACAATGTCCACTTCCAGAACTCAATGGAGATGGTGAATGCATTGATCGCCGCTGACAAGGACTTCGATTTCTTTGCTTATCCTGACCGCAACCACGGCATTTATGGCGGAAATACGAGACTGCATCTTTTCGATATGATGATGGATTTCGTCAAGGAAAATTTCTAAAGCATTCCACACCAAGTGGATTAAACGAAATCGGGGTGACTCTGCAATTGCAAAGTCACCCCGATTCCTTTGTTTAAGATATTCCTTAGCTCACAACGCCTTCTTCATCCTCAACACCATGCGTCAATGCCTCAAGCTTGGGCCTTAGCATTAACACGATAACACCTATACCTACAGTTGTTACCGCAATCCCTGTAAATATAGTAAACTCGCCTAAGGTTGAAGACCACTCTCCCAAGAGACCTGCTAGTTTGCTGCCGAATCCTGTCATCGCAAAGTAGATGCCCATCATGATTGAAGCGTATTTCACAGGAGCAAGCTTGGTCACGAATGACAAGGCTACTGGAGATAAGCACAATTCACCGATCGTATGGAACAGGTATGCAAAGACCAACCAATACATTGCGGAGCTCCCCGTTGCTTCATACTGAGCAGTCGCACCCGTCATAAAGAAGAAGCCTATGCCCATAATAATTAACCCCACAGTCATCTTAAATAGAGAAGTCGAAACGGGGAGCGCTAAGGGGTAACCTAATTTAGAAAGCCACTGCCCCTTTAGCTTTCTATTCGCCCAGAAAACCGCAACTGACGTTCCGAAGAAAATGATAAACATGGCATTGATGGACTGGAACCAAGAGGCAGGCACTTGCCAATTCCCCAGAAATCTGTCCGTATTCTCCATGGTGTAGAGATTCATCAAACCTCCAGCTTGCTCAAATGCTCCCCAGAACAGAATGACCAAAAGGAATGAAATCAAAAGCACAATGATCCTGTCTTTCTCTACCTTGGTTAATGGCGCTTTCATCACCACTTGACTCTCCTTTGCATCGCCTAAAAAGTTACCCACTTGACTGAGGTACTTCATACCTAGGACATACTGCAAAACACCTAACCCCATGCCAATTCCAGCGAGACCGAATCCATAATGCCATCCATACACCTCACCAACATATCCGACGACCAAACTCGAGATAAACGCACCGACATTAATTCCGATATAGAAGATTGTAAATCCTTTGTCTCTTCTGATATCACCTTGCTTATACAATCCGCCAACCATCGTTGAGATATTTGGCTTTAACATACCTACGCCCAATACAATGAATACAAGACCCGTATAGAAAGCCCACATTTGCTCAATCGCAAGCGTGCTGTGACCTATTAAAAGGAGGACACCACCGATAAGAACGGATTTCTTTTGGCCTAAAAATTTATCTGCAATGTATCCCCCAGGAACAGACATGACGTATACCATCATCGTGTACCAACCGTAAAGCGCAAGTGCATCTCCCCTCTCCCAACCCAGACCTGGGTTAAGGTTTACTACACCCATCTCACTGATGGCTTCAGATGACCTCACTAGGTATAACACGAGGATCGCACGCATTCCATAGTAGGAAAAACGCTCCCACATTTCTGTGAAAAACAAAACGTAAAGTCCTACTGGGTGGCCAAATAATTCTTTTTGGTGGGCCGGAATTGAAGTTGAAGACATAATTTTTAATTTATAATTCGGTGCAAAATACAACTATGGCAGTAATTAACATCTTCCATCTTTTTTATTTTGTAAATTGCAACCATATATAAAAACAAAAACAATGCGTCTTTTTATCGCTGCAATCGTCCTGGTTTGGTCTTCTAACTTAGAATTAAATGCTCAGGATTCTAAAATACATTGGATGTCCGTGGAAGAGGTGACTGAAGCACTCAAAGATGACCCCCGCCCCATTATGATGGACGTGTATACTGCATGGTGTCGACCGTGTAAAATGATGATGGCAAACACATTTACGAATCAGAACTTGATCGCGTATGTCAATAAACACTTTTATGCTGTAAAATTCGACGCAGAAAGCCCCACCCCCGTTACATTTAAGGGGAATGTCTACAGCAACCCGACCTATGATCCAAACAAACGCGGTCGCAACGGCGTTCATGAACTGTCGAGAATGCTCGGCGTAAATGCATACCCCACGATCGTCTATTTCAATGAGAAGTTTGACGTGATTACGCCTATTTCAGGATACAAACAACCGCAACAACTCCAAGTACTTTTGACTTTTTTCAACGAAGTTTATTCCATTGATATTCCATCAGATCAGATGCAACCTCTCTGGGACAATCACAGTGGAAATTTCAAAGGCACCTGGTAACATTTGAGACGATTGAGGCAATTGCTTTTATCGTATTGATTGCGCTATATTTGTATCCCGCTTTTTCAAGAGGGAATTGACGTACACCTGCATAATAATTTGAACGAAAATGAGTGAGACAGCAAAACTAATCCTAAACGGACAGGAAATCGATTTGCCAGTTATTACTGGCTCTGAGAACGAAAAAGCAATCGACATTAGCAAGCTGAGAAGTTCAACTGGATACATCACTATCGATCCTGGTTTTAAAAACACAGGATCCACTCAAAGTGCGATAACCTATTTGGATGGCGAGAATGGCATCCTTCGTTACAGAGGATACAGCATAGAGGAATTGGCTGAGAATGCCACATTCTTAGAAGTGGCATACTTGCTCATTTATGGCGACCTGCCAAATACTGAGGATCTGGCCTACTTCGATGAGTCAATCACACATCACACGCTTGTGCACGAGAACATGAAACGGTTCTTCGATGCGTTCCCACAAGGGGCACATCCAATGGGAATGCTGAGTTCAATGATTGCGAGTCTTTCGACATTCTATCCAGAATCTCAGGCATCAAACCGTTCAGTTACTGACATTGAAAAGACAATACATCGTCTTATCGCTAAGCTCCCTACACTCGCTGCACAGGCTTACAAGCACAACAAGGGGCTTCCTGTTATGTATCCTCGCAATGACAAGAGTTATTGCGGCAACTTCATCCAAATGATGTTTGGCTTGCCTACAGAGGATTATGAGGTAAACGAAGTCGTAGAGCGTGCACTTAACAAACTGCTCATTCTTCACGCGGACCACGAACAGAACTGCTCGACAGCGACAGTGCGTGTCGTGGGATCTTCGCAAGCAAACCTATACAGCTCTGTCTCTGCCGGTATTGCAGCTCTTTGGGGGCCGCTTCACGGTGGAGCAAACCAAGCTGTGATTGAAATGCTGGAAACCATTCGAAGAGATGGTGGAGGTTTGGAGAAGTGGATTGCCAAAGCAAAAGACAAGAACGATAGCTTCAGACTTATGGGCTTCGGGCATCGGGTGTACAAGAATTTTGATCCTCGAGCGACCATTATTAAAGTTGCGGCTGACGAAGTCCTTGAAGCGCTTGGTGTTAACGACCCGATTCTGGATATCGCAAAGGAATTAGAACAAGTTGCACTAAGTGATGAATACTTCATTCAACGTGGTCTATACCCGAACGTAGATTTCTA
>CAJQPF010000164.1 GCA_905480095.1 uncultured Flavobacteriales bacterium | reverse complement strand
AGAGAAAAAGTCATCTTTTATTTCTGCGCCCAAACCTGGAGTCTCAGTCTTATGGTCAAACTTTGCGCCGTAGATGGTATTCATGTCACTTTCAAGCGCTACAAAACCCCAAATAGGACCCCAAAGTCCTGACCCCGCAACAGGAATCACATAAATGCTCTCACCCTCATTTTCGCATATGTATAAAGGAAAATTGAGTTCCGATGCAGGTTTTTTGCTTCTGTAATCTTTCTTCACATTTAAGTTAAAAGGATCAGAGGCATCGTTCGAATCAATAGTGCCAGATGTACTGTTAAGCACATTCCCCTTATAATCTATGGACAACCTTTCCTTCACGTATGTCGGAAAATCATTTTTTGCATTTTCCCGCGTGGTCGTAATGCCGATGGCACCGAGTATATCTACCATTTGCTTGTCTGCTTCGTTCTTTTTCTGGAGAGGCTTAAGAGACATTGAAGTGTATGCGAGTGCTGTTCCGACTAGTAACACCATTACGATGGAGAATAGGAACGTATAACCTGTTGCGTTTTTATTCATTGCCATATCAAATATTTTGAAGGCGCTTTTGACGGCGGTTAATATTAGCTTGAAGCACGTAGTGATCTATCATTGGAGCCATGACATTCATAAAGAGGACTGCCATCATTACGCCTTCAGGATACGCGGGATTAAACACCCGAATCATAATCGAGAAAAACCCACCCAAGAATCCGTAAATCAATTTCCCTGTATTAGTGGTTGCAGCTGTCACGGGATCCGTCGCCATAAAGACCATTCCAAACATGAAGCCACCGATCACAATTTGGTGTAACGGATCAAGGGTCATAAATCCATTTAATCCCAATAAATTGAAGATAAGCCCCATCACAAGACCGCCCACAAGAAACGAGCCCATGATCCTGAGACTTCCTATTCCTGTAACAATAAGAATAACTGCGCCTAGAAGTATAGCAATGACAGAAGTCTCACCAATAGATCCAGGAATTGTTCCAAGAAGACAATTGTGAAGCGAGAACATACCACCATCAGCAAACATATTCATGACACCTTGCACGGCTGGCGTATCGACAACTTTCCCTACAGTACTTGCGAGATAACCCAGCGCAGTTGCACCTGTGGTACCATCAACAAGTAATCCACCGCCTTTGCTCGCTGCCACGTCGTGAATCCAAATTTCACCAGACATTTGCTTTGGGTACGCAAAGAATAAAAACGCACGAGAGGTCAGTGCAATATTGACAATATTCATTCCCGTCCCTCCGAAGACTTCCTTACCTATGATCACTGCAAAAGCAACTGCAAAAGCAACCATCCAAAGCGGGACATCGACAGGCATTACGAGCGGGATTAACATCCCTGAAACAAGATATCCCTCGTTGATTCCATGACCGCGTTTGGCTGCAAAAAAGAATTCTATTCCCAGTCCCACTCCATAACTTACGACAATAAGTGGAATCACCTTCAAGGCACCAACCATCATCTTCTCAAAAAGTGCTGCGCTTTCTCCAATACTCGAAAAGTACTGATCGCCTATATTCCAAGTACCAAATAGAAGCGCGGGCAACAAGGCAACGATCACAAGAAACATTGTGCGCTTGAGATCAATCCCGTCACGTATATGTGAACCGTTATTTGTAACGTGTCCTGGCGTGAAGGTGAATGTTTCTAATGAATCGAAAACCACCCAAAACTTGGCCAATTTCCCACCTTCCTCAAAATGAGGTTTGACAGAACTAATTATTTTATGCAGAGCTTTCATAATTAACCGAGTTCGTTTCTGAGGTTATCTAATCCTTCGCGTACAATCTTCTGAACTGGAATTTTGGACGTACAACCATACTCACAAAGGGCAAAATCTTCAGGAGCAACTTCATAAATACCGAGTTTCTCCATTGAATCGATGTCATTTACTATAATAGATTTGACGAGGTGAACAGGGTGAATATCCATTGGAAACACCTTCTCATACTGTCCAGAAACAACAAACGCTCTCTCCTCACCACCCATATTTGTATCAAGCGCCCACACCTTACTCTTGGGCATCAGCCAAGTCAGGAATGATTTGGACAATGAAAAGCGGCCCAGCCCAAGACTTAACCATCCGCTCGTTAATAAGAATTTGGGATCATGACCTTCAGGCAACAAAGCGATGGCGAAATGGTGTGCACCAAGAAACCCATCCTTGGAAACTTGATCCCCTGTGAGGGGACTTCCGGATATGACACGTACTTCATGACCGTTGTGGGCTTTTGAAGGGACGTCAATGATGCTTGCAATTGAAGCTCCTGATAGGGTTAAGACATGTTGTGGGTCCTTACACTCTGAACCTCCACATGCAACAACTCTTGATGGGATATACTTGCCCGACGTCAGCAAACCTCCAAGGTTTGCAACATCTTGAGGTGATATCGTCCATACAACCTCACCCTTACTCAAAGGTGCAGTGTGGTGAATTTGAACACCTACATTTCCTGAAGGATGGGGTCCTTCAAAATAAGTCATCTGACAGTTTTTGACTCCGGCAAGTGCGTTGTCGGAACGACGAAGTCCCAAATGAACGCCACCGTCACCGGCAAGTTTTGCCAATGCATCGATTCCTTGTTGAAAGTCAGCCAATCGACCATCTAAAGCCACAGATGCAGATGCTGCTAATGGTGATGAGTCAAAAGCACTGATGTGAATTGAACGTGGATGGTCTTCAGGGTTTGCGGCTACATCAAATGGTCTTTGTCGAAAGAATGGAAACATGCCACTTTCAAGAAGACGCGACAATATCTGATCACGATTGGACGCCGAAACATCCAAAACACCGAAATCGACATATGAATTCTCGCTATCCGCTTCTATTTCGATTGCTAAAATGCGTCTTTTTGCACCACGAACAATATCCTTAATCGTTCCGGCGACGGGACTCGCATATTTTACAGAAGGCTTTTTCTTGTCGTAAAATAGGGTTGACCCCGCTTTTACACTATCGCCCTGACGAACTGTAAGTTTCGTAATAACCCCTAAAAAGTCAGGGGGTTTCACAGCATAAATCTGAGCACTAGGTGCTTTGGACACTGTATCTGCAGGCCGACCTTCTAGTCGAATATCCGCGCCTTTTTTTATCCGTTGTATACGGCTCATTCCTTTAGAATAGATTCAATTCGGGGCGCAAAGATAGCGCCTCTATACTCTATCTAAAAATAAACATATGTCAAAACACAACTGCGAGTTACGAACTTTGTCGCATGAGAAATTGGAAAACTCGAACTTTTACATTTTTGCTTTTTGTTTTAACGTCAAATACTATTAGTTCTCAGGCAGTTAGGATGAATGAGACCGGACTGGGATTGGCTTCCGTCACACTTCACCCCAAAGATTTGGTCATTTCCCCGCCATTCGTCCCGCTTCAAGATGGCGTGCTGACATTTCGCTTCGATGATCTTAGGGCTGAATACTCATCTTATAACCTACGCGTTCGGCACTGCACACATGACTGGTGGTACAGTGATTTACATCCCAGTGAATATTTGGATGGCTTTCATGATATCGTGCTTGATGAAATGGAAGACAGTTTCGGAACGAAAGTGAATTATACGCATTACACCATTGATTTACCTCAAGACGATTTTTTCTGGACAAGAAGCGGAAACTATGTCCTTGAAGTTTTCTCACCCAACGAACCTGACAAAATAGTAATCACAAGGAGATTTGTGGTGTATGAGGACTTAAGTCTCGTCCAAGCTGAAGTACGTGAACCTGTGGACATCGCACTCCGAAGAACACATCAAGAAGTTTCATTTGTAGTCAAAGAAGGCACCTACAGCTTTCTTGATCCCTACAACAATCTGTTCACGACGGTACTCCAAAATGCCAGATGGGACAACGCTATTAGCGACATACCACCTCGTTTTATCAAAGGACAAGAATTGGACTTCTCAAAAGTGGGCTATGTTTTTCCAGGCGGAAATTCCTATCGATTTGTAGATCTAAAAAGCTTGAATTTTACAGCGAGAGGAATTGCGGGCATTACTGAAGGAGAATATTCTTTTCACCACTTACTCGATCCAAGTCAAAGAAGAACCTACACATATCATAAATCTCTGCCCGACATTAATGGCGCCTTTGTGATTTCAAATGACAGACACGAAATCTATACAGGCAGTGATTATTCTGTGGCTCATTTTTCGCTTCCCATGCCCTATGAACTTCATGGAAGAGACATCTTTATATTCGGCGAATTGAGCAGCGGAAAATGCAAACCAAGTATGAAAATGAAATGGGACTCTGAAGCATCCGCATACAAAGCAAATATTCTTTTAAAACAGGGATACTACGACTACCTTTATCTCGTTAAGGATTCCAACGCTCCTGATTTTGAGCATGGCATTACGGACGACATTGAAGGGAATCACTTTGCAACAGACAACTTATATACCGTTTTTGTTTACTATGCTGACTTTGAAGGATACGACAGAGTCATCGGATTTGAACAATGGAATACTGACCCATACTAAGCATGAATAAACCATACACCGTTTTTATCACAGGAGCATCCGAAGGCATTGGAGCGCATATTTCCAAGATGTTATGTCGCAATGGACACAATGTTTTTGCGTTTGCCCGAAGTGAGGACAAACTAAAAGCTTTAAAGTCATCATGCTCAAACATGAGTGGAAACTTGGCGTTTTTTGCAGGTGATGTGACATCGAATAATGACTTACAAAAAGCCAGCAGTTTATGCCTCACTGGCTTCGGCAAGCTAGATATATTAATCCCTAACGCAGGCATAGGTTATTTCAATCCGCTTCAACAGGGAAGCATTGAAGAATGGGAAACCATGGTCAATGTGAATGTAACAGGTGTACTTAGAACGATTCATGCAACACTGCCTCATCTGGTAAAATCAAAAGGACAAATCATAAATATCGGTTCGGTGGCTGCGCGCAATGTATTCCCTAACAGTGGTGTGTATTGTGCGACAAAACATGCTGTATTGGCCATCAGTGAATCTCTGAAAATTGAGTTTCAAGATGTCTTGGCAATTACAACGATTAATCCTGGTTCAGTTGACACATCCTTTATCGACAAAACGAACAACGAAAAGCTGAAAGCACAATACAAACCCACATTCAACTCAGGGATGAAGCCTGACTTTATTGCAAATGCAGTATTACAGGCAATAGAAGCAAATGGCAGCGGTATTTATAGTGAGATTACACTAAGACCAGACCGCCGTAATTAATCGTACTTTTGCATCCGAATTTGCACCCGACTCACCATCATGTCAACCATACAAGAAGAAATCTCTAAGCGCCGAACATTTGCCATCATCTCTCACCCAGATGCTGGAAAAACGACGCTTACCGAGAAGTTTCTTTTGTTCGGTGGAGCCATTCAGACTGCAGGCGCTGTAAAAAACAACAAAATCACAAAAACTGCGACTTCTGACTTTATGGAAATTGAGCGACAACGTGGTATCTCTGTAGCAACGTCTGTCATGGCATTCAATTACAAAGACATGCTCGTCAATCTTCTTGACACCCCTGGTCACAGAGATTTCGCCGAGGACACTTACCGAACCTTAACTGCTGTCGACAGTGTCATCCTTGTGATTGATTGTGTGAAGGGCGTTGAGGCCCAAACCGAAAGGCTCATGGAGGTTTGCCGCATGCGAAAGACGCCAGTTATCGTTTTCGTCAACAAAATGGATCTGGAAGGACAAGACCCCTTTGATCTTTTAGATGAACTGGAAGAGAAGTTAGACATTAACGTGAGACCACTAAGTTGGCCAATCAGCGGAGGCGCAACCTTTCAAGGAGTTTACAACTTGTATGACCACAATGTGCGCTTATTCCAGGCAGACAAAACCAAGATGGCCACTGAGGTCTACGCCATAAAAGATCTGGAGGATGAACAATTAGACTCCCTTGTCGGTACACACGCTGATCAACTCAGGGAGGATGTCGAATTAATAGACGGTGTTTATGACACATGGGATACCCAACCCTATCTAGATGCAAATGTTGCACCCGTATTTTTCGGAAGTGCAGTTAATAATTTTGGCATCCAAGAGATGCTAGATATCTTTATAAAAATCGCACCTCTACCCAGCCCAGTAAGAGCTAGCTCAAGGATGGTAAGTCCTGTTGAAGAGAAACTTACGGGCTTTATCTTCAAGATACACGCGAACATTGACCCCAAGCACAGAGACCGCTTAGCGTTCCTTAGAATTTGCTCTGGAAAGTTTGAAAGAAATACATTTTACAAGCATACGAGATTAAATAAAAAATTAAAATTCGCAAACCCAGTCACTTTTCTCGCCAAGGATAAAAGCTTGGTCAATGTTGCTTGGCCGGGAGATGTTGTCGGCCTTTACGACACAGGTAATTTTAAAATTGGCGACACCATTACTGAAGGCGAAGATTTACAATTCCGAGGAATCCCGAGCTTCAGCCCTGAAATCTTTAAGGAGCTTGTGAATAAGGACCCCATGAAGAGCAAACAACTCGAGAAGGGAATTAAACAACTTACAGACGAGGGGGTGGCTCAACTCTTTGTTCGTACTGCAGGAAACCGTAAAATTGTGGGGACTGTCGGGGAACTTCAGTTTGAAGTCATCCAATACCGACTTGAACACGAATATGGTGCAAAATGTGAATTCCAGCACAAACCCTATCACAAAGCGTGCTGGCTCGTTTCTGACAATGAAGAAAAACTTGGTGAATTTAGACGCATTAAAGCCAATGACATCGTGGTCGATAAAGATGACAATGAAGTTTATTTGGCCCCTTCCCCATTCCTTCTGAAAATGGAAATGGATAACTTCCCTGAAATCACGTTCCATGTGACGAGTGAATTCAAAACAGAACTGACTTAACTTGACAACTATGTTTACACGACTCATCTGCATATTTTCAATTTTCACCCTGGCTTCAAGTGTTAATGCGCAGGCTGACTCGACACAACTCATGACAGGTGTGGTTCAAGTAAGTGGCCTTGTTGTCACAGGTGACTCACTGAGGCCTATTCCATATTCTACTGTTTACAGAGCAAGAGATGCGAGAGGAACCATGACTGACCCCCAAGGATTCTTCAGTATTCCTGTACTTGAAGGAGACACATTGCGTTTCTCAAGTACAGGGTTCATAACAAGAGAAGTCGTGATCCAATCTGGTGGTGAGCTGAATCGGATCAGCTTGGTTCAACCCATGAGTCGGGATACGGTAATCATTAACAATGCATATATCTACCCTTGGCCTTCACGCGATGCGTTCAGAAAAGAATTTATGGCATTGGGCTTAGAAGATGATGCTTACGCCATAGGCCAACAAGCGATAAACCCATTCGATATCTATGACAGGTTGATTGACGTAGGCCTGGACGGCCAGGCCCTTGCAAGCCAAGACGCTCGCGAGATCGCCTTAGAGTATTCTAATTTAGGAGGTATGCCCACAACCAACCTTCTCAACCCTGTGGCATGGGTTCAATTTCTGAAGGCACTGAAAAATGGGGATTTAAAAAGAAACTAAATGATGAAAATTGCTCTTTACATATCTTTGTTTGGCGCATTTTTGTGTTTGTCTTTCACTCCGATATCTGCACAAACAACATCGACTGATTTTATTGTAGAAGGCACTGTACGTGGAAGTGACGGCGTCCTTTTGCCAGGCGCAACGTTAGCCATTCTTCAAAACAACAGACTGGGCGTGTCAACTGATGGATCAGGTGCATTCAAACTCGCCCTTCCATCTTTAGGACCTTGGACGCTCCGTTGTTCAATGATCGGGTATGAGATACAAGAAGTTCCTCTAGATTTTGAAGGAAAGAAGCGCTTAACCATTCAAGTTGTGCTGAAAAGCACCGTCACAATTGGTGCTGCAGAAGTCATTGAGTCGGGTCGTGATGATGTTTCTATCCAACGCATTGACCCACGGGTTACAAGCAGGATACCCACTCCACGAGGCTCAGTGGAAGACGCCCTGCTACAAGCGCCTGTTAACTTTACCAGTGAACTGTCAAGCGCATACAATGTAAGGGGCGGTAGTTTTGATGAAAATTTGGTCTATGTAAATGACATTGAGGTATACCGGCCCTTTCTTGTGAGAAATGGACAACAGGAAGGACTGAGTTTCCCAAACCCAGACATGGTTCAGCGTATTACATTTAGTGCGGGTGGATTTGAAAGCAAGTTTGGGGACAAGCTGAGTTCGGTTCTAGATATACACTACCGTAAACCCACAAAACGGAGGACGCAAGTGACAGCCAGTATGCTTGGCGCACAGATTCAACACGATGGGATTGCTGCTGGCGGAAAGATCAAAGTCAATACGGGCATTCGATATCGCAACAACTCCTATGTTTTAGGAACCCTCGATGAGAGCGGAGAATACAACCCCACATATCTCGACGCCCAAACCTATATCACATGGGATCCGGATGGTTATGGCCCCTGGGAAATCCAACTCCTCGGCGTATACGGCCAGAACGATTATAATTTTGTGCCTCAGACACGAGAAACAGACATCGGCACGATCAACAATGCAATACGGTTGAAAATATTTTTCGATGGAGAAGAAGAAACCGCTTACCAAACAGGCTTTGGTGCACTTGCTTTTGAGAGGATCACCGAAAACATGCGAATACGTTGGATTAATTCTGCATTCAGAACGGTCGAGACGGAATCATTTGACATCCTAGGCGCGTATTGGTTAGATGAGCTAGAGCTCGATCCTGGCTCAGACGATTTCGGTGAATCGGCGAACAATCTTGGGGTTGGCGGCTTTCTGAATCACGCAAGGAATCAACTCGAAGCAACCGTTTTATCTTCTGCCTTAAAGGGGTCCATTGACATCGGCCAAGGAAAACATTTTTTAGAATGGGGATTCAAGGGGTCAACTGAACTGATTCTCGACAATTTATCGGAGTGGTCTTTTGTGGACAGTTCGGGATACATCTCTCCACACCCTCAAGACAATGTAGGCTATACTGATCCCGGAGCGCAGCCATTTCAGCCCCTGACGTTCCAAAACGTAATCCGCACTTCCAATACGGTACGGTCCAACAGAATGACAGGCTATGTTCAAGACACATGGTCTATCGACTTAGAAAAAGGAATCTTAAACGCCCACATCGGCGCTCGCTTCCACTACTGGTCTCTAAGCACACCTGAAATTGCACCTGGCGACACCTCGAGAAAACACCTTGTGGGTGGACCTCGGGCTCACATCAGTTTCACACCTACTGAAAGCCCCCTCACCACCTGGTCTTTTGCTGGCGGATATTACTGGCAGCCTCCCTTCTATCGTGAAATGCGCGGCGTCGACGGCACACTCAATCCGGACATCCTTCCCCAGCGTGCCATTCATGCTGTAGGAGGTGTGGACCATCAATTCGAAATGTACAACCGTCAATTCAAGTTTGTAGGTGAAGTCTATTACAAGGATTTGGACCAAATCATCCCCTATGAAGTTGAAAATGTTCGCCAACGTTATTACGCCACAAACAACTCGAGTGGATACGCGACAGGAATCGATTTAATGCTCAACGGCGAGTTCATCGATGGGATTGAGAGTTGGATGCGGTTTAGTGCGCTCAAAACGGAGGAAGATATTGCAGATGATTTCTATTTGGAACTTTACAATGACGAGGGTGTAAAAATAATCCCTGGCTATACTTGGAATGATGTCGCAGTGGATACTGTTCTCATCGAACCAGGAAATATTGCGCGCCCCAGTGACCAACGCCTTAGTGTCAGCATGCTGTTCCAGGATGAGATGCCTAACAATCCAGAATACAAGGTGTTACTGAGTTTGTTTTTTGGCACAGGCCTCCCCTATGGCCCACCGACAATGAACCGGTATCAAGATGTCCTCAGAACACCTGCATACAGGAGGGTTGACATCGGCTTTTCCAAAGAGCTTCTGACATCTGACAAACATCTGAATAAAAACGGCTTTATTTCACTTGAGGTCTTCAACATCCTGGGAATCAACAATACGATTAACCACACTTGGATTGAAGATGTGAATGGCAGACAATATGCCATCCCAAACTTCCTGACTGGAAGACGATTGAATCTCAAGCTGCATATCGAATTCTAAATAAATAGAATTTAAATCAACACAACCTGTCACCATTGGAGTGTTCATCTTCTTGATGAAGAACTTCACAATACACACTCGTTTTTCGTAGCTTGTGGTTAAATTGGTACAATACATGCGCATTCGTAACAACATAGCTATTTCCTTGTGTTTCCTGTCTTTTACGGCAACCGCTCAATACACGCTTCAGGGCGGTGCTGTTCCTTTGGGTGACAATTGCTATCAATTAACCGACGCTTTGCCAGCACAGGTAGGTGCTGTTTGGTATGATGAGGCCATTGATTTAGCGCAACCATTTGACGTTCAGTTTAAAATGAATTTCGGGGACAATCAAGGGAATGGGTCCAGCGCGAATCCCGGCGGTGACGGGATGATGTTTGTGATGCAAACAATCGGGCCTTCTGCTATAGGTTCACTGGGGCAAGGCATGGGATTTCAAGGTTTGCTTCCCAGCTTAGGCATTGAATTCGATACTTATCTGAATCCTGACGTAGGCGATCTCATTCAAGACCACATTGGCATCATCTCTGATGGCATTGTCGACCATACGGCAGCAACAGCAATAGCAGGACCTGTGACAGCGACTTCTATCGGGGCAGATATTGAAGATGGTTTGGACCATGCTGTTCAAATCACATGGGACCCAATCACAGAAGAACTCAATGTTTATTTCGATTGTGAATTCAGACTTGTAGCGAGCATTGACTTAATCAATGACATTTTCGATGGAGAAACACTTGTCACATGGGGATTCACCTCCTCAACAGGTGGCGCAAACAACATACACACCGTCTGCCTCTATGAAAACGCGACACCTACAGGAGATGTCACACTGTGCCCTGGTCAATCCACGCAATTAATCTCGGGCGGCGACCTCTCACAACCATTTACATGGACTCCCTCTGAGTTCTTAAGCGATCCAAATGCATACGATCCAATTGCGACACCCCCATCCACACAAGTGTATACAGTCACATATACTGACTTCTGCGGTGACATACAAACACAAACGATCGAGGTTTTTGTAGAACCCTTGGACGTCAATATCTCTGCGGATTTCGATGTCATCGATTGCATAAATTCAACCGTGATTTTAACTGCCAATTCTAATTTCAATAATGGCTTGACGTACAATTGGTTCGCTTCAAACGGAGGGAATCTTCTCAGCTCTGAGGAATTTGGCGCTGTCATTGACAATGGCGGATCATATACCGTTAATGTTTCTTTTGATGACGGAGCTTGTACTGCGGAAGACACGTACAACATTGAACTGGACACAATATCCTTTGTAGCAGATGCAGGCCTGGGTGGCGTGATCAATTGCGACTCCCCCACAATCGTGCTTCTGGGAGCATCAAATGACAACGGGGCTGAGTTTGTTTGGTCGACAAATGATGGAGATCTTTTCGGAAACAGCAATGTTGCTCAACCCACAGCTGTATCTGGCGGAACCTACAATTTGCTCGTCACCAATCCAGAGAATGGATGCACCTCAGAAGATGAAACGGTGGTCTTAGAAGACTTTACAACTCCGGCAATAGAAATCGGGTTTGCAGATGGCATGATCAGCTGTGAAACACCCCAGATTTCCATCTTAGGGACAGTCATTTCTCCCGACACCTATACAAATGAAATTGAGTGGACATGGGTTGAGGGTGAAGGAGGACTAATAGACCCTACATCTCTCGAGCCTGTTGCAGCGCTTCCAGGAGAATACCTGCTTACTGTCACATTCAGTGAAAACGGGTGCACCACAACCTTCCCCGATTTCGTCACCGTTGAACAAGATGAAAATGCATTTATCGACATCTCTCAACTCACGATGCCTAACGTCATCACACCCAACTATGACTACTACAATGACAACTTAAAGCCTTTTCTTGCCGACCAACCAGATGTGGAAACGCTCTCCGTTCTCGACGAGTACAACCTCGTCATTTACAACCGATGGGGTGATCTTGTTTTCGCGAACAATGGACTCCCTCTCGCATGGGATGGCAGGGCAAACGGAGACAGACTCTCCAGCGGCTCTTATGTGATTGTTGTGGACTACAAATCCCTATGTGGAGAAGTCCAAACAGGCTCATACACCGGACCTCTGGAAATTCTTTACAAGACGCCTTAGCCAGATGAATAAATCAGCTAGCCCGAAATCTTCTCAAGGAACTCATCCTCTGAAATAATTTGGACACCTAGTTTTTCTGCTTTCTCTCTTTTGCTTGGCCCCATTTTCTCTCCCGCGACGATGTAGCTGGTTTTCTTTGAAATCGACGATGAGACCTTGCCCCCGTGTTGTTCTATGAGTTTTTTAATTCCTGTCCTGTCATATTTCTCAAACACCCCACTTACAACAATTGCGGCACCTGCCAGCTTGTCTGTTGCCCCTTCTACTTCTTGGACAACAAACTGAAGCCCCGCATCTTTAAGTCTATGAATGAAGCTCTTGTTGCTCTCTTCTGCAAAAAACGCAAGGATACTGTCTGCAATACGCTCGCCGATTTCGTCAACTTCTATCAGCGCTTCACGATTTGCATGCATGATTGCATCAAGGCTCCCTAATGAACGGGCAAGCTTTTTTGCGACAGTCTCCCCTACATAGCGAATCCCCAATGCAAACAAGACTCTTTCGAACGGAATTTGCTTGCTCGCCTCGATACCCAAAAGTAATTTCTGAACCGATTTTTCTGCCATACGATCCAGGGGAAGAAGATCCTCAGGAGAAAGTTTATAAAGTGAACCAGGATCAAATACGAGCCCTGCCTCTACCAATTGGGCGACAGTTTCAGACCCCAACCCATCAATGTTCATCGCTTTTCTGCTGATGAAATGCTTGATTCGACCTTTCACTTGAGGCGGACAAGACGCCGCGTTTGGACAGTAATGCACGACTTCACCTTCCACCCTGATCAGCGCCGTATCGCATTCCAAACAATGAGTCGGAAAAAGGGATTCAGACTGAGTGAACAAATCCACTGCAACTGCTCTGGCGCTTTCATCTACACCTACTACTTTGGGTATAATCTCGCCACCTTTCTCCACAAACACGTAGTCTTCAGAATGAAGTCCCAAACGCTCAATTTGATCAGCATTGTGAAGAGACGCACGCTTGACTGTCGTCCCGCCTAAAAGCACTGGTTCTAAATTTGCAACTGGGGTCACGGCACCTGTTCTCCCCACTTGAAAAGTGATTTCCTTTAATTTCGTTCGAACTCTTTCTGTCTCAAATTTAAAAGAAATGGCCCAACGTGGACTCTTCGACGTCAGACCTAAGATCTCCTGCTGATCATATCTGTCCACTTTTATGACGACCCCATCAATGGCAAAAGGCAACTCATGTCGGGCGCTATCCCAATAGGTAATAAAAGCCATGACACCCTTTGAATCTGTTGACGTAGAGATCATTTTTAATTCCTCAGAGGGCACCTTAAACCCCCAGACTCCTGCACTTGAGACAGCTTCGCTGTGGGTTTCTGAAATGCCTTTTGACATCACGCCGTACATCATACAATCTAGCTTACGCTTGGCGACCTCTTTGCTGTCCAGGAGCTTGAGAGAACCCGCTGCCGTATTTCTGGGATTTGCAAACTGCGCCTCTCCCGCCTCTTCTCGCAAATCATTCAAGGCATTAAACGCGTCAAATGGGTAAAATATCTCACCACGTATTTCAAGGTTCTCAGGAGCAGATTGTTGCATGAGCAAAGGAATCGTCCTAATCGTCTTCACATTGGCTGTAATATCTTCTCCTGTCTCACCATCTCCTCGCGTGATGGCTTTTATCAGCCTCCCCTTCTCATAGATCAAACTTATGGCGACCCCATCGTATTTAAGTTCCATAACATAGACAACATCTTGTCCCTCAAGACCTTTTTCGACCCGCAACATCCAGTCTTCCACTTCGTGCGCATCATATGTATTTGAAAGCGACAGCATCGGCGTAGAATGCTTCACTTTGTCAAATCCATCAAGCGCATCACCTCCAGGACGCATTGTAGGTGACAAAGGATCATTAAATTCTGGATACTCAAGCTCTAAAGCCTCGAGTTCTTTCATCAAAACATCAAACTCCTTGTCAGATATAATCGGCTGATTTTTATTGTAATACAGGTGATTGTGCGCGTGGAGATCACCACGTAATTCCAATATTCTTCGATTGGCAATATCCTTATCTGATGTCGTCTCCATGCGGTGTCAAGTTAAATCAATACGCGCAAATACATGCCTCGGCTTACCCTGTAAATCTTTAATTAATGAGATCTGACTCCATCGCGTCTTTGATCCGTGAAACAGATCCGCAACATCCCCTGCAAAATCTGTGTGGCACTCAAAAGCCAACCAACCCCCAGGATTTAACATCCCTCCCTCACATAGCGCTTTGATTCGTTTATAGAAAAGAAGTGGGGCATTGTTAGGGACAAATAAGGCCGACAAAGGCTCACATCCTGTGACCCGATGTTCCATGGTCATTTTTTCTTGCGCTGGGATATATGGCGGATTGGAAACCACAGCATCGAAACATGTGGATTCAAACGGTCTCTTTTGCAAGACATCAGAACATTCAAAATTCACCTCAGCGTCGATTGATTTTGAATTCTCTTTTGCAACATCAATTGCACCTTGAGAAAAGTCAGATGCACAAACCTTCCACTCGGGCAACCTTTTCTTGATTGCCAAAGCAATGCATCCTGACCCTGTGCCGAGATCCAACACACAGCCTTTCTCATCAAACACCTTCAGTTTTTCTATAAGAGAGAACACCAATTCTTCTGTTTCCGGTCTCGGAATCAGGACGCTCGCATTCACTTTTAAATCACAACCATCGAAATGCGCTGAACCTATAACATACTGAACGGGTTCACCTTTTGACACCCTGTCAGCCATCACAGCCAACTTATCTATCTCCGACTCAGGGAATCGGTAATTGTTCATCAATCTTTCACCCTTCACCATTCTTGACACAACCTCCAAACACAATCCCACCACAGAATCCCTCTCCTCCTCTTCTACGCCATTCGAAATCCTTGATTTAAACCAAACACGAACCGACCGTTCATCATTCGAGCCAGGCCATGGCCCCGCCCCCCGCGGACTCTCCTTTGACGTTATAGAATCATTCATCTGCTTTCTTCAAAACGATATACCCCCAATTCCTTCAATGTTGAAACAACAATTGCGACGATTGACTTCATCGTTTAACCTCCTTAAAACAGCGTGCTCTGACCATTTTCTCCGAACGCTGCAGAATCTTCGTCGGAATCAGAAGCTTGATCAGAAGCTACATCTTCTGGCAAATCGACATCTCCCGAAACAGCAGTTTCAGACGCAACACTTTCCGACGCCTGATCTATGAGATCGTCGGCTTTTCGAGCTTCCAATATCTCCAGGGCGACCGCATTTTCCAGATCTGTATTCGCGGGCTCTAACAACACTTCAGTCACAGGCAGTGAACTTAGTTTGTTCCCCAAAGCTTTAAATCCTTTTAAAGAGATAAACCCACGAAGATCTACAATCTCGTCAACTTTATCTCTGGTATGCTTAAATCTCCTGTTGAACTTCACTCTAGCCTGTGGATGATACAAAGACGTTGCAAAGGCAAGCCTGCTATTCGCATTGTCACCGATAAAACTGACAGCTTTTAATGAAAGTTCCGTTAAAAATCTCTTCACATACCAATCTTCCTTCTCACCATCAAAATAAACCACAGAGACCGGTCGCTCAGAATCCCATTTTTCAACAGAAATCATCTTGTCATCAAAATGCGTACTGAAATCAAATCCCGTCATGACATACGTTCCATTTGAATGGAGCGCCATGATGTGATCTTCTGCATGAAACTCACCCAGAAATGTACCTCTAGATTCTCCATTTAATCTCCGCACTGTCTCGTCAAACCAAACTTTTCTCGCGCCCAGAGTAGACACTCCTGCTTCTTTCAATTCTATTTTTTTGATTGGAAACTTCGACACAATATTCCCGCCAGATGCTCTCCCCTTGATGGCTATGTCAGAAAAGTTTAAATCTATCTTAAGGCGTTTTAACTTGGGTTGATTTTTTAAGTTGACGGTCACAATTTCAGCCTCACCATTCCTGTTTGCGGATAAATACCACACCATCGATTTTGGGGTTCCTTTTGTAATGGGATACTCTCGATCTCTTGTAATGGACTTGACATTAAACCGCTTCACCATACTGCGTCCCGATTTACCGTCGAGATAAATCACGTTGTATGTGGTGCGAATATCTCCCTTCTTCCAAACTGCGACGTGCAGAATATTTTTTCCAAAAAAGGCCTTAGAAGTAATCTTACTCACTTGCATGATTCCATCCTTGCGAAACACAATCACATCATCAATGTCCGAGCAATCACATACAAACTCTCCTTCACCTCTCTTCAATCCAGTACCTACAAAACCCTCTTCAGCCTGAACATACAGCTTGACGTTCGCCACAGCGACTTTAGATCTATCGATCGTGTCAAACGTTCTAAGCTCCGTTTTTCTTTCTCGGTCTTTTCCGTACTTCGATTTTAATGATTTGAACCAATCAATGGCGTAATCCGTTAAATTCTCCAGACGGTCCTTCACCTTCTCAATATCAGCTTCCAGATTGCTGATTTTAGTGTCTGCTTTAAAGGAGTCAAATTTTGAAATCCTTTTAATTCTGATCTCCGTCAATCTCGTCACATCCTCATCTGTAACTTTCCGAAGCAGATTCTTAATATGTGGTTTCAGTCCCTGGTGTATGTTTTCCAATATCTCCTCCCATGTTTCACACTCTTCAATGTCACGGTAAACACGTTTCTCTATAAAAATCTTCTCCAATGAAGAGAAATGCCATTGTTCCTGCAACTCTCCCAATTCAATCTCAAGCTCCCTACCTAACAGATATTTCGTTCTTTCAGTGGACGTCTTGAGAATCTCTTTCACACCGATAAACTGTGGCTTATCGTCAAGAATGACACATGCATTGGGTGAAAGTGACACCTCACAGTCTGTGAATGCATACAACGCATCTAGCATCTTGTCTGGAGAGACATTGTTTGCAAGGTGTACCACGACTTCTACAACTTTAGCTGTATTGTCTTCGACCTTTTTAATTTTTATTTTGCCCTTTTCGTTGGCCTTAAGAATACTGTCAATAAGCGAACTCGTTGTGACGCCAAATGGCACCTCACGCACAACCAAAGTCTTGTTATTCACCTTGTCAATACGGGCACGCACCCTGATTCTACCGCCACGCAACCCATCGTTGTACATCTCTACATCAGCCATTCCGCCAGTCGGGAAATCAGGCACAAGCTTGAATCCTTTTCCTTGGAGAATTGCGATGCTTGCATCAATTAACTCAATGAAATTATGAGGTAAGATTTTGCATGCAAGACCTACTGCTATTCCCTCCACGCCTTGGGCGAGCAAAAGTGGGAATTTTACAGGCTCAGTTTCAGGCTCCTTATTCCTACCATCATAAGACGCAAGCCATTTTGTCGTCTTGTGATTGAATAAGACTTCCTTGCCAAACTTACTTAGACGGACTTCTATGTATCTCGCTGCAGCAGCACGGTCTCCCGTTAAGATGTTTCCCCAATTCCCTTGACAGTCTAAAAGCAGGTCTTTTTGGCCTATTTGAACCATCGCATCACCAATGCTTGCATCACCATGTGGGTGAAATTTCATCGTGTTACCGATGACATTTGCCACCTTGTGAAAACGACCATCATCCATCTCGTCTAAGGAGTGAAGAATACGACGCTGAACAGGCTTCAGTCCATCGTATTGATGAGGAACAGCCCTCTCGAGTATCACATAAGATGCATAATCTAGAAAGTACTGGTTGTACATGCCCCTGACACGTACAACGTGATCCATGTCATCTGCGGCATCCTCTGCTGGTCCGTGCGCAAACTCGCTGTCTCTTTCGTGGTCTTGACTGTCGTGTTCCTCGTGTTCGTTTACAATCATTCCTCTACATTGTCTTTCTCCACACGGAGGTTTTCAATAATAAACTTCTGGCGGTCAGGGGTGTTCTTACCCATGAAGAAGCCAAGCATTTCTTGCAAACTGGCATCTCTTCCTACGACCACTGGATCAATCCGCATGTCTTCTCCAATAAAATAAGAAAACTCATCAGGGCTTATCTCACCCAAACCTTTAAATCGGGTAATTTCCGATTTTGCACCAAGTCTAGAAAGGGCGCCATGCTTCTCAGATTCATCGTAGCAATAAACCGTTTCCTTCTTATTCCTTACTCTAAACAGGGGTGTTTGTAGGACATAGAGGTGACCTTTCTTGACTAGGTCTGGAAAAAATTGCAAGAAGAACGTGATTAAGAGGAGGCGAATGTGCATCCCGTCTACATCGGCATCTGTTGCGATAACGACCTTGTTGTATCTCAAATCATCTAAGCCATCCTCAATATTTAAGGCAGATTGTAAAAGATTGAATTCTTCGTTTTGATAGACAATTTTCTTCGTTAAACCGAAGCAGTTAAGTGGCTTACCCTTCAGAGAAAAGACGGCTTGTGTAACAACATCACGGGCCTTCGTAATTGACCCTGAAGCTGAATCTCCCTCAGTAATAAATAACGTTGACTCCTCGTTACGTGCGTTTTTATCGTTGAGATGAGCTCTGCAATCGCGGAGTTTCTTGTTGTGCAATGAGGCTTTTTTTGCTCGCGCTCTTGCAAGTTTTTTAATCCCCGCCAAATCTTTCCTTTCACGCTCGTTTTGAAGAATTCGAGACTGGAGTAGTTGGGCAACTTCAGGATTTCTATGGAGGTAATTGTCTAGTTCTGTTTTTAAGAAATCAAACATGAAGCTCTTCAGCGTAGGCCCCTGGGGCCCCATCTCTGATGAACCAAGCTTTGTTTTTGTTTGTGACTCGAAAACGGGTTCTTCAACTTTCACACTCACCGCACAAACAATCCCAGAGCGAACATCTCCAGTGTCATAATCCTTATTGAAAAAATCCCTCACGACTCGGACGTATGCCTCTCTAAAAGCAGCTTGATGCGTCCCGCCCTGAGGGGTGTATTGACCATTTACAAAGCTTTGAATGTCCTCACCATATGCTTCAGAATGCGTGACTGCAATCTCAATATCATTTCCTTTTAATTGAATGATTGGATAGCGTGCCTTACCGTCCATGCTCGACTCAAGAAGGTCAAGTAAACCATTGTCACTCTTAAGTTTATCGCCATTTAAGTAAATAGATAGTCCAGTGTTAAGGTAGGCATAATTCCAAAGAAGCTTTTCGACATGCTCCATTCTGTATTTATACCCCTTAAACAAATCTTCATCGGGTATAAAAGTCACCTTCGTACCGTTCCGTTTTGTCGTGGACTCTAGGGCTCTGTCCTCTTGAAGCTCACCCAACGCAAACGTTGCTGTTTTTGATTCGCCTTGCCTAAAACTCACGACTTGAAAAGAAGATGAAAGTGCATTGACAGCCTTAGTACCTACTCCGTTAAGTCCGACCGTCTTCTTAAAAGCACGCGAATCATACTTGCCTCCAGTGTTGATTTTTGAGACACAATCAACCACTTTACCGAGCGGAATACCTCTTCCGTAATCACGTACTCTCACCTCTCCATTTCGAATCCCTACTTCGACACTTTTGCCATTGCCCATCGTGTATTCATCGATACTGTTGTCGATCACTTCTTTGAGAAGCACATAGATGCCATCATCTGAGTCTTTGCCGTCACCGACTTTTCCAATGTACATCCCCGGGCGCATACGGATATGCTCCTTCCACGATAGTGAACGAATGTTGTCTTCTGTATAGCTTACTTGTTCTGCCATTAAGCAGCACAAGTTATCGCTTTTCTTTTGCGAATTCCCTATTTATTGCTAGACTTTTTCCACATTTCACACAACGTTTTTAACCACTTTTCTTTCCTAACTTGCAAAGTTCAAACAAATAATATTTTGCACACGATGTCATCAGCGATTCGCAACCTTCAACCTTCAGCACTTTGGAACAGATTTGCCGACTTAAATGAAATACCAAGACCCTCAAAACACGAAGAAAAAGTATGTGCATGGTTAATGCAATGGGCTAAGGACCATCATCTTGAAGCTTGGCAAGACGACGTTAAAAACGTGTTTATGAAAAAACCTGCCACACCAGGAATGGAAGACAGGCAGACTGTGGTTCTGCAAAGCCACGTTGACATGGTGTGCCAAAAAAACAATGACACCGCGTTCGATTTCATGACGCAAGGAATAAAAATGGTCGTCGACGGAGATTGGGTTCGCGCTGAAGGAACAACTTTGGGGTCTGACAATGGCATTGGCGTCGCAACGATATTGGCCACACTTGAAAGCAATGACATCCCCCACCCACCTTTAGAAGCATTATTTACAATCGATGAGGAAACTGGAATGACAGGTGCGCTAGGGCTTAAGGCTGGTCACTTAGAAGCCACAATACTGCTCAACCTCGACACTGAAGACGATGACGAGATCAGCATTGGCTGTGCGGGGGGCGTTGACATTACTTCAACTGGCACCTATACGCCTGAAGATTCAATTCAAGAAGGCACAACAGGACTTAAAATAACTGTAAAAGGAGGTGCAGGTGGTCACAGCGGCATGGACATCCACAAGGGCATAGCCAATGCAAACAAACTCATCAACCGGGTCTTGCTCGAAGCCATTGAAGCCGTAGACATACGTGTGAGCGAAATACAAGGAGGTGGCCTTCGAAATGCGATTCCTCGAGAGGCTCACGCACGCATAGTCGTCTCCGAACAGGATATGACAACGCTTGAGGAGGCTATCAACACTACAAAAGCGGATATCAAAGCTGAATACAAAACAACGGATCCACACCTCAACATCAGCTGGGAGCGTGAAAAGACACCTGCCCAAGCACTCCCCGAAGACGTGCAGAATGTACTTCTTCTCGCTATTCAGACATGCCCTGTGGGAATCCACCGCATGAGTCCAGATATAGAAGGCTTGGTACAAACCTCAAACAACCTCGCTCGCTTAGAGGTTGGTGGCGGCAATGTGAATATCCAATGCCTCAACAGATCCTCCGTAGATTCAGAAAAAGGAGATCATGCGAGATCGATTGAGGCTGCATTCACAATCGCTGGCCTGACTTCAGAAAGAGGAGGCTCCTACCCTGGATGGACACCCAACCCATCTTCTGCCACTGTAGAGATGTTGCGAAAATTATATGTGGAACGGTACAATGAAGACCCAAAAGTAATGGCGTGTCACGCAGGTCTTGAGTGTGGCATTCTCGGCACAAACTATCCGAATATGGACATGGCATCGTTTGGACCGAATATCCGAAGAGCACACTCACCTGATGAATGTTGTCAGATTTCTTCAGTCCAAAAGTTCTGGGACTTTTATCTTGCAGCACTAAAACGTATTCCAAAGCGTTAACTACTAAAACCATGTCAAAACGTCCACTTATACTCATCACAAATGACGACGGAATCACTTCTTCAGGAATCTGTGCGCTTGCAGAAGCAGTCTCAGACCTCGGAGAAGTCCATGTGGTGGCTCCTGACAGCCCCCAATCTGGCATGGGACACGCTGTTACGATTGGAGAAATCCTAAGAATCAAACCTGCGTACTTCCCCCTCAAGGGTATAAGTGCGCACAGCACATCTGGCACACCCGTAGATTGCGTTAAACTCGCGATTTACAAGATTCTTAATCGCAAACCAGACCTCTTGCTTTCCGGTATCAATCACGGAAGCAACAGCTCTATAAATGTGATCTATTCAGGCACGATGTCTGCTGCTGTCGAGGGTGCAGTAGAAAACATTCCCGCCATCGGTTTTTCTCTTCTTGACCACGCTGCGGATGCAGATTTTACCGCAGCAAAAAAGATTGCTCGCCAAATGGCAAAAGAAGTATTAAAACGTGGCCTCCCTTCTGGCACATGTCTCAATGTGAACATTCCAAAGCTTCCACTGGAAGACCTGAAAGGAATCAAAGTTTGCAGACAAGCGGCTGGGTTTTGGAAAGATGCCTTCGAAGAGCGAACAGCACCCAACCACGAAACATACTACTGGCTTACAGGAGAATTCACAAACCCCGACCAGGGAGAGGACACGGACGAATGGGCACTGTCGAACGGCTACGCATCGGTTGTCCCAACTCAATTCGACCTTACAGCACATCACGCGATTTCTGAACTCAACAGCTGGGGACTCAAATGAAGCAATACCTTAATACAATCGTGGGAGGCGTTCTCTCAGGAGTGTTAGGCACATTCTTCGGATTCCTTATACTGGGCGCTTATTGGTCATATTCGAATGCTGTAGATCTAAATTACTTTATCGAAAACATTGCTACCAAATCTCTGCTCTACAGAGACAGCATGCTTACGCTTAGCACACTGTTTAATGTCGCAGTGTTCTACATCGGCATTAAAGCTGAATGGTGGATGTTTTGTCGCGGTATCTTAATGGTCATCATGGCATGTGTTCCACTTATCATTTGGTTTCAAATGCAAGCAGGGATTTCTTGAGAAAAGTATTTTTTATAGCAGGAGAAGCCTCTGGCGACATCTACGGCGGACTTATCGCTCACGAAATGTCAAGGCTGATTCGCCTGTCAAATATCGATCGCATTGAAATGCGAGGATGGGGAGGAAATAAAATGACCGATGCTGGAGTTGAGGTCACCACACATTACCGTGAGTTAGCGTATATGGGGGTTTGGGAAGTGGTCACTCATCTTGGGACCATTTTAGGAAACTTGAAAAAGTGCTGGGAGGAAATCGAGGCATTCAAACCAGACGCGATTGTCCTTATCGATTTCCCAGGATTTAATATGCGAATTGCACGAAAAGCTGCCAATGCCAAATGGGGTGATGTCAAGATTTTTCAGGTTGTGGCGCCTCAGGTTTGGGCTTGGAAAAAGGGGCGGATTAAAAACCTTGCACGCGACTACACCGCTGTATTTCCTGTACTTCCATTTGAGCACAACCTACTCATCGCTGGAGGGGTACACTCCATCTACTGCGGACAC
>CAJQPF010000163.1 GCA_905480095.1 uncultured Flavobacteriales bacterium | reverse complement strand
TAACATTACTTGCGCCTTACCTGCGCCACGGTGCTTGCGTGGTGGTATTATGCTAATGCGCCTTTGTATTTCCACGTAACAAAGCCGCTCAAGCTTCAAGAATTGACCAGGCGAACAATCAAATGGAATGTGCCCGCCTGTTAAGCTATTTGCCAGGGAAGTGCGCCAAATCTTTTTGGGGTGTTCTGGCTGTGCAAAGACTGTTTTAAACAAGGACTAAAAATAGTAAGAGGTTGAAGATTCTACTTTTAGACATGAAACAAAAGTAATAGCCAAAAATATGCGGGTCATTGTCCCCAACAAGGTCCTTCTCACAAATATGGATTCTTTTAGAACGTGTCTACCCATTCCAGGTGTTCCAAGAATTCGATGAGTTCTGCGTTTCGCTTCATGGTCGCGCTGAAGACTTCACCTAAATACCATTGGTTGCCAATCGTACCGCCTCGAGCAGATAATTGCACAAATTCGGCTTCCTTGTCCCGTTGAATAATCCACGCTCTCTGCGCCTCCTTCAAGGATTGCTCAATTTTATCCACTAAACCATGGTCCCAATGCTGCGATCCTTTAAGGCAATCAAGTGAACTCATGATTTCAGAATAAATCACGTTTAAAACTGAATCTGCATGTTTGAATCGAGCATCTCCAGCTTGTAAGAATTCAGTCGTTTTGTACGCATTCATCCAAATTGAGTCTAAGGCTGCTGGAATTGTGTTTAATTGTTCAAGACGCTCAACATCAGAAAAGCAAGAAGGGTTATTCAGTGATTCATCCTCCTGGGAATAGGATGCCCCAATGCTCACGATGATAAGTATGGGTAAAAGGAGTTTTGATTTCATGAGGATCAAAAGTAGTGAGGATAGCGTTCTTTACCGCTGACTTGAACAACAGTTTACCAGAACCTCAGGAGTTAAAGAAGGAATTTCAACTTTCTCTTTTGATAATGGTTGCCGCTATTTTACTGTCTCATATAAATCTGATGTGTTAGAAGGACCACAAACATGGTATGATCCAAAAGGAAATGTTGTGCGTTCAGAATCATACGTTAATGGAAATCATTGGCCCCAATGATAGTAAAGAAAAGACTATTGAAGTGGAGGTAACGAGCCAGCAGTTAAGAGACTTTAAGGATCAAGGGAGCTTAACTCACAGCATTGTTAGAGGCGTTTGTGTGCAATAGCATTCTTGCTATCATACGTTCTAATGAGTAATATGACTAAATTGCCCAATCATTTAAATTGAAAATGGCAACTGAAATTCGACACGAAATTGACAGTAAAGACTTAAGGGAAATCTTGGGAAATGCTTAAACCGATGACGGAATTAAGAAGCAATGTGAACTACCGTCTATGAGGACGTGTGCCACTGAGCTAAATCACTTGAATTTAAATTCCAATGAATAAATCTCAAAATAAATCGAATGATCTGACCGAGCGTTTCAACATGAAGGGACGTGTGAAATCCATGTCCCAAACAACTTTTGACGCCAACCCTGACGGATGGACCCTTTTATGGGACGGCTCTGCGGTTAGATCTGGAACGGCAGAAAAAGAATCAGAAAGAGATAGATTTGATCTTGAGTTTGACCAAAGGGGCAATCGATTGCAACTAATTGAATACAAATCTGATGGAGGTGTTCACTCTAAGACAACTTGGGCGTATAACAAAGTTGGGACGCTCTCGGAAGAGGCTAGGCACGTAGATGGGCGTGTTTTTAAAACGACGTATACGTATACGGCTAACGGCAATCTAGCGGAAGAGACCTATTCCAAATCGGATGGGAGTAAGGGGAGTAGAACGACTCATGAGTATGATAAGAGTGGAAATGAAGTGAAAGAGATTTACTATAAGTCAGTGGATGACCACAACACTTACATGTATAATCATGACACTGAGGGAAATAAAATGGAAGAATTTGTATTCGACAAGAGTGGTGTTAGTCTTGGCAGGTACACTCATCGTTGGGATGCGAGCGGCCGTTGTATAGAAGTGACACGTTATACGCCAGAAGGCGATATGCAATACCAGATTTCCTATTCGTATGATGAGTACGGAAATATGGTAAAAGAAATCGAGGAGAGAGAGGAGGAGGATGAGGGTTGGATTCAGGACACGGTCACTTACAAGTTTGAGTATGATGACATCGGAAACTGGATTACCAGAGTCAAATTTACTGAGGTACCTGAGTCAGAGGGCAGTGCTTACTATAAAACAGTAGCAACGGAAGTAATAGAGCGGACACATGTGTACTTCGACTAGGACTTAATTTTGGTCGAATAGAACATCCTCGGATTGCGGGGCTTCTTGTTGTCCGTGTGTTTACCATCGTGGTTACATTTATGAACAGGAGAGGGACTAAATCACCTCCAACTCCTCTGCATCATGCCTGCGCCATACCGCAAGTCAATTATTGATTAGCTTTACGCTAACATCATTCAAACCTGGTGTCATGCGTCAAACGATTTATTTGATCTTCGTTTTTGTTTTGACTTATTCAATTGAATCTGTTGTTGCTCGAGCTGTTTGTGATTCAACGGTCGCCCAACTGAACTTTGATACTTTGCGTATCGAAATGGGAGAGTTTGAAATACTCTATAGTGAGGAGCTAATGCAACCATTACAGGCGACGTACACCGTGACGTGTCCTGACACCTTTGCTCAAGAGTGCGAATCAACTATTGGGTCTTTCGGAAAACCATCATTGCTGGAGGAGATACAATGATTTATAAGTTTCCAAATCAAGATATTTCAGAATTTGATTTTAGTGTTTTTCGAATTCATTGAAATGCTTAAACCGATGACGAAATTAAGAAGCAATGTGAACTACCGTCTATGAGGACGTGTGCCACTGAGCTAAATCACTTGAATTTAAATTCCAATGAATAAATCTCAAAATAAATCGAATGATCTGACCAAGATTTTCAACATGAAGGGACGTGTGAAATCTATGTCCTCTACAAGTTTTGACGCCAACCCTGACCAATGGACCCTTTGGGATCCGGTTAAATCTGGAAGGGCAGAAAAAGAATCAGAAAGAGAAAGGTTTGATTTTGAGTTTGACCAAAGGGGTAATCGATTGCAACGAATTGTATACAGATCTGATGGAGGTGTTGACTCTAAGACAACTTGGGCGTATAACAAAATTGGGACGCTCTTGGAAGAGGCTAGGCACGTAGATGGGCGTGTTTTTAAAACGACGTATACGTATACGGCTAACGGCAATCTAGCGGAAGAGGCTAGGCACGTAGATGGGCGTATTTTTAAAACGACGTATACGTATACGGCTAACGGCAATCTAGCGGAAAAAATCGATTACGAATCGGATGGGAGTAAGGGGAGGAGAACGACGTATACGTATACGGCTAACGGCAATCTAGCGGAAGAATTTGTAATCGACAAGAGTGGTGCTACTCTTGACACTTATCGTTGGGATGCGAGCGGCCGTTGTATAGAAGTGAAAAGTTATGCGCCTGATGAAGGGTTTACTGAATTTCTTTCAGAAGGCGAAGGCGATATGCAAGACCGGATTTCCTATTCGTATGATGAGTACGGAAATACGGTAAGAGAATTCTGGGAGAGAGAGGAGGAGGAGGAGGGTTGGATTCAGGACGCGGTCACTTACAAGTTTGAGTATGATGACATCGGAAACTGGATTACCAGAGTCAAATTTACTGAGGTGGGCAGGTATGACAGCGACACGGGAGACTATGAAAGCGTACCTGAGTCAGAGGGTAGTGCTTACTATAAAACAGGAGCAACGGAAGTAATAGAGCGGACACATGTGTACTTCGACTAGGACTTAATTATTTCTGAGTGGAGATTCGTTTCACATCGTTCGCCTGCATTCAGGGAGGGATGTGAAAACCATAAAGTTGGTTTTCGGCGACCTCGGTCATTAAATTCTGCGCTATTGGATAATTTGAATATTCCTTGTTCTGAATTTTTA
>CAJQPF010000162.1 GCA_905480095.1 uncultured Flavobacteriales bacterium | reverse complement strand
CGCCCCATAGATTTAGGAGACGGAAGTGCAGTCAGACTCACAGTTCAGAAATACTACACGCCTGCCGGTAGGTGTATTCAGAAGCCATATGATGAGGGAGTCGATGCTTATCGAAATGAAAAGTATGACCGATACAAGAGTGGTGAACTTTTGAGTTTAGATTCCCTAGATCTTCCAGACTCACTCAAGCATGAGACCCGCATCAAAAAAAGAACAGTCTATGGCGGCGGCGGAATTCTTCCTGATGTTTTTGTACCTATAGACACGACTTCAAACAGCGAAACCTTCCGAAACTTACTTCGCAAAGGAATGATGAGCAGCTATGCATTGGAATTCGTAGACAACAATCGCGCAAGATTAGAAGCCGAATACCCTACTGAGGATGATTTCGTGAATCAATATGTTGTTTCAGAAAAAGAAATAAAAGCGTTTCAAGATTGGGCACAAGAAAAAGGAAGCGAAGAAGATCCCATTGAATTCCCAGAAGGGGATTGGGAAATCTCCGGAGAGGCAATCACACTTCGACTTAAAGCGTTTATAGGCCGCAACACATACAGCCAGTCTACATTTTACAGAGTCATTGGTGACCTGAATGAAGCACTGAACGAAGCGATTGAGATTCTGAACGATGGCAGGTTTGAAAACAGCAAACTTGCACACAAAACCTTTCGATAAATACATGACACTTCTAGCAACATTTTTCTTAATTTTGCTGTAAAAATAAATACATCACATTTAATCAACATAAAATGTCAAAGCTAACATTAGCCGTTTCCATTATTGCATCTTGCATTCTTTTCTCTTGCGCGTCCGAAGCAACACCGAAATCAAAACCGATTCAAACACAAGATGAAAAAACAGAAGCAGGTGATCCGCCAGTAAATGCGAAACCAGGGGACTTTGACCCTGCAAAGAATGCCGCTGAGGTGCCTGCAGGTCCATTGACCGGGATCTCATTTAACGAGTACGCACATGACTTTGGCGTGATGGATGAGGGAGATGCGGTGACGCACTATTTTGAATTCACCAATACAGGCGCTGAACCACTCATTCTTGACAAATGCAAAGGATCTTGTGGATGTACTGTACCACAGTGTCCGAAAGACCCAATCGCGCCAGGTGCGACTGGTAAAATTGAAGTGAAGTTTAATTCTAAGGGAAAGAAAAACAAGATAACGAAGAAAGTAACAGTGACGGCAAACACAGACCCAGCCCAAACAATACTTACAATCACTGCTGACGTTACGCCCGCAGCTCCTGCAGCGAGCCCAGTCAAGTAATTCTAGATCACATTCAAAAAAGGGATGCCATTTGAGTGTCCCTTTTTTTGTGCACTAACGTTCTGTAATGTTTATTTTATCGATATCTACAGCGAGGGATCTGTCCTTTTCTGTCACCACCCCACCCGCATCGTGCGTATTTAACTCGAGTCTCACGTAGCTGTAAGTATTGACGATCGTTGGATGATGCGCGTGAATTTCTGCCAATTCAGCAACATGTGACAAGAAAGAAAATGCATCGACAAAGTTTTGGAAATGATACTCCCTGACAAGCTTATCGTCTTGTTCCTTCCACATCCTTAAAGTTCTCCTTCTTCTTCTTCGAAACCACCCTCAGACTCCACATTGTGCTTTGTGTCAGACTCAACGAACAGGAGCAGCTCCCTCATATTTTCCGCTTGTGAAACAGACCCGTTGCGTTCATATGCATACGCGACATTCCCAATCAATCTGCGAATAATATCTATGGGTGCACAAGGCCCACAATGTCTTTCATCTACAGGCAAGTCTAAGTGACTGAGAAACTCGCTGACATCATTTGGATGAATGACCGTGCCCTCACTAAATGGGTTGATGTAAAAAAGAATCCCGCCTGGAACCTGATTGTCCTCAGTGTGTTTCGCTCCGTTGTGAACATGATGTTCATCGCAATAGCAAAGAATGAAATGATTCGGAAGATTGACGCCATGAATAGGCAAGTTCAAATCCCGTGCTATCGACAGGTAAAGAATCCCGAGTCCCAAAGGATTTCCACTCTTGTGACTCATCACATCTCCTATTAAAGCATCTTGCGGGGCTGGATGACCTGACTTCGCATTTGTAAAGGCCTCTGCACTAAATAAGACGTGATTTAAAATCCTCACTTGCTCTAATGCTGTTAGCTCCTCATTTAACTCAAGCCAAACATCTCTTTTTAACTTTTCATATTGCGCCTTCACATCATCAATATCAATCAATGGATCTGCAGCTTTATGAATCCACAGTGCGCCATCTATAATATTCTGTGCGCCCTCCTTAAACCAATCCTGTAATCCATTTTTTACATATCCGCCATGCAAACCATCTACGAGTTCATTCAAACGACTTTCGTGAACTGCACAATGTGACTTGTCTGCTCTATGTTCTAATACGGCTGGAAGAATTCCAGTCCCTTTTGACAACAACTCCTCCCGCACATGACGGTAGACTCCTTCATCGGGGTCGTCCAGGAGCTGTATTAATGCATGTATTTCAGAAACGCTCATTCAGGTATCAATTGGTTCAGGTACTCATGTCTTCAAATCTAAGCCTACAATTCGAGGACTTTTGACTTAAAAAAATCACTTATCATATTCAAGGTGTTGATTGGTAACTTAGCAGTAATGAAATCTAATCCGCGTAAAACATCGATCACTGACAAACAAAGATTGCACTTTGCGCTCTGGTTTACAATGCTTTTCCTGATTGCGATTTGGAGTGTATTCTTAATTGACTACGCTTTTGACCTCAACCTGAATCAATATGGCAATCGTCCAAGAGAGTTGAAAGGGCTGAAAGGCATCTTCACATATCCCTTCCTTCATGGCGGATTGTCACATATTTGGAACAACACCGCATCCTTTTTTGTACTCAATGGATTGCTCTTCTATTTTTACAGATCCCTCGCCATTCGTGTTTGGGCGATCATGTTTTTGACCAGCGGCATTTTGCTTTGGCTTATCGGGGTAGCGCCATCAAATCACATCGGCGCAAGTGGACTCGTTTATGGACTCGCAGCCTTCCTCTTTGTTAGTGGACTCGTTCGCAAGAACCTGTTGCTGTTACGCATCACACTTGTCGTGGTGTTTCTGTATGGCGGTATGATTTGGCTCATGCTCCCAATAAAGGAAGGTGTCAGCTGGGAAGGTCATTTGGCAGGCGCCATTTCAGGTTCTATCCTTGCGTTTTACTACAGAAACAGTGGCCCCAAAAACCCGGTTTACAAATTTGAAATTTCTGAAGCTGCACACGAAGATTTGCCAGAATGGTGGATGAGAGGGAACCCAAATCACCCAGACACATTGGCTCAAAGAGAGAAATCAGCACTTGAGAATGACATAAACCCCGAAAGCAATGACGCTCATGTGGGACATACCGGGGAAGAGAATGTCAACTATCACTGGGTGCCTCGACCTAAAAAAGTCCCAGGCGATAAAAACACCCCACCCAACAAAAAAAGACCGCGCGAAAAGTAACGTCGACGGCTTATGAGTTGAGCATGACTGGCATCACGAGCATCAGGAGGTCTTCGCCACTTTCTTCAGGCTCTGAAGGACGAATGATTCCTGCCCTATTCGGCGCACTTAATTCTAAAGTAATTTCTGGTGCGTCAATGTTATTAAGCATGTCAGCCAAGAATCTGCTGTTAAACCCAATTTCAATATCCTCTCCTTGATAGCTGCATGTCAGACGCTCTGAGGCTTCATTTGCAAAATCCAAATCTTCTGCATTCACTGTCAACTCACTCCCTGCAATTCTCAAACGTACCTGATGCGTCGTTTTATTTGCAAAAATAGCCACCCTCCGTATGGCTTGAAGAAAGTCCATCCGATTAATCGTCATCCTATTTGGGTTCTCCTTAGGGATGACCGCATCATAGTTGGGATACTTGCCTTCAATCAAACGACACGAGATAGACACATCATTGAAAGAGAACTTCGCATTTGATTCGTTGAAACTCAATACCACAGTTTCTGCGGATGTTGCAGCCGCCTTTAAGAGGTTAAGCGGCTTCTTAGGAACGATAAACTGAGAAGATTCATTCGCTTTCGCATCTGTTCTTGCATAACGTACGAGTCGGTGTGCATCGGTAGAAACAAAACGAATACTGTCCTCATATAACTCAAAGAAAATGCCTGACATCACTGGTCTGAGGTCATCTGATCCAGCTGCGAAAATTGTTCGGTTAATCGCTTTCACCAAGGTGTCCGCTGTCAATTCAACGTTGGATACCCCTTCTAGTTCAGGGGTTTTTGGAAATTCTTCTCCATTTGCTCCTGTAAGTTTATACTTTCCCGCATCACTCACTAACTCGATGGCAAAGGTGTCTGTGTCGATTTTAAACGTCAAAGGAATGTCTGGGAATGCTTTGAGGATTTCCAACAACATCTTTGCGGGGATCGCAATCGTTCCTTTGTCTTCAGTTCTCACTTCGAGTTGAACGGTCATCGTGGTCTCGAGATCGCTTGCTGAAATAACAGCCTCTCCGGGAGCCAGATCAAATAAAAAGTGATCTAAGATGGGCAAGGTGTTGCTGTTACTTAGGACACCGCTCAAGATTTGAAGGTGTCGAAGTAGGTGGGTGCTAGATACTATAAAATGCATGGTGTAAATATGCATGAATCCTCCTCGATTCCCTCGAAAAAAGAGCTCAATTTTTCCACACAAAACACACTTTTGTCATCTCACCGCTAAACGGCCACATCATGCTCCCTCAGCGCACTGTTTAAAGACGTTTTTCTGTCGGTACTTTCACTCCGTTTTCCGATGATTAATGCACAAGGAATATCGTATGTACCAGCGGGGAATTTTTTTGGCCGTGTCCCTGGAATCACAACAGATCTTGGTGGGATATAACCTCTGTGCTCCACAGGTTTGTCCCCGGTCACATCCAGAATCAATGTACTCGATGTCAGCACGACACCGGCTCCCAAAACCGCTTCCTTTCCTACCCTCACGCCCTCAACCACAATGCATCTGGAACCGACAAAAGCCCCATCTTCAATGATTACTGGGGAAGCCTGTAAGGGCTCGAGTACGCCTCCAATTCCAACCCCACCGCTGATATGAACATCCTTACCGATTTGGGCACAGGACCCGACCGTGGCCCAAGTATCGATCATGGTGCCAGAATCAACATATGCTCCGAGGTTAATGTAACTCGGCATAAGAATCACATCTTTGGCAATAAACGCTCCATAACGGGCAATGGCATGCGGAACCACTCTCACCCCTGCCTTTGCATAGCCCGTTTTAAGAGGCATCTTGTCGTGAAACTCAAAAGGACCGGCCTCAATCGTCGTCATCTCTTGAATTGGAAAATTCAAGACAACCGCTTTCTTGACCCAATCATTCACAACCCAACCGTCACCATCAGGTGATGCACATCGTAAAACGCCTGTGTCAAGCTTTTGCATCACATCAGCAATGGCATCTCGGGCTTCTTTTGTATCCAGAAGCGACCTGTCATCCCAAATAGACTCTATTGTATTTTTCATTTACTGTTAGTATATAAGTGGTAAAGGTATGTTCTCACTTGTATATTGCACCTATGTCAAGGTATATCGCATTCGATTGGGGCGCAAAAAGAACCGGGATTGCTGTTACCGACAGCAATGTAATCATTGCCACACCTTTAAAAACAATTGAAACACAAGGGTTAAACGCTGAAATCGCTCGGTTAATGAAAGACGAGCCGTGCGGCGGATTTGTTGTCGGTGTGCCAGGGCTTATGGTTGGAAGTCAAACAGACAGCAGTGTTGGAATCAGTCAATTTATTCTTTTCTTAGAAAAAACATACCCTTCCCTCCCAGTTCATCAGGTTGACGAAGGAGATACAAGCAACGAAGCCATGTCAGCCATGATCTCAGGGGGTATGAATAAAAAAAACCGAAGGGAAAAAGGCGCACTTGACAAAGTGGCTGCGGCGATCATTTTGCAGCGCTTTCTGCAAAGCAGATAATTGCGGTTAGCTGTCAAAAACCTCGACTGTTTTTGTTTGGCGTACCATATCCGTGAATTTCCCCTCAAAGCGAGTCGCGCGTACGATGTGATTGTCTATCCAGTGGTAATTGCCTCCACGGGGCTTGCCCATCAAGAGTCCATGGTACCTGATCGAATGTTTCTTTAGCCAAGCCTCAGTAACCACTCTGTGATCTTCCGTTCTTGATGTAAAAAACGTGAGGATATGCCCCTCTTCATACCAACGTGTCATGGTCTCAAGCGCATCTGGAAAGGGCATGCAAGTGGCCATCCTTTCTGGCTCCTCATTGGGCACATCTTCCGTAATCGTGCCATCAATGTCGATGAGATAATTTTTAATATTGTCCTTTAATTGCGGCGATGCGGTGTCTCCATTTGCATCTTTAACAGAATGAAGGTTTGCGTTTTTTTCCATAAAACCAAAGTACCACTAATCTCTGAAAGCACCATCGATTGAGATGCTTCTTTTATGATTTATTCTTCCTCCACAATGTGCATAAAAGATGACGTGAGTTCCATGGGCGGCACCTCGGCATCGATCAGGCGGTCACGCAAGGCATGGAACCCCCCAAACTGACTTGCCAGATGATGGAAATTCATGAATCTATCTTGGGGACTGTTCTTCCTGCAAATTTTAGAGGCACTCCGAGAAATCGCATTGATTTTGTCGGGATTCTGTCTCCGAATTGCTTTTTTCATTTTCTTTTGTTGCGCTTCCCAAATCTTTCTCATTCCCGACGCACTGGCAGAAGCTGCAGGCTTTAACGTTTGATCTACTGAAGCGGAAACGCCCTCAATAAGTTGCTGCAAATCAGACAAAACGACATCTACCTCTCTTGTTTTGTTCGGGAGTTGGCCCTCAATCCATGTGCTGACCCATTCATTCTCATCCCACCATCCTTTCTCAAACGACCACCCCACTTCTGCGGCATGTGCTTGCATTTCCTTATCTAAGACAAGGACATGGTCCCTCAGGTGCAAACCGGGCATGTCCATCTGCTTCAAGGCAAAGGCACCTTGTAATTGCTTCCAGTAACTTAATTCGCCTGGCCCTAAAACCACGCTGACATTCGGCAATAGAAGCTCTTGATAAAAAGGGCGTAACAACGCACTGGGACTCAATTTTTCAGCATTGTCTTTGCACCACTCACCCCACTCAATCCCGCCTTTATTTAAGGGTTGATCCCCAGAAGCAAACCCTCCGCATTCATCTTTAATGATTCCTACTCTAGACGCCGCCTCGGGCATATAGAATAGATTCACGTCCCTTATATGCGCTGATGCTTTGAATCCCTTTGCACTTAAATCATCTGACGTTTTACGGACACTGTCACGAATGCCCTTTGTTGTGAATTCATCGGAAAAGAGATCCGAAGCCAACGCTTTAAGTTTGGGGCTATCTGCATCTATCACGATCAACTCCGTGTCCCCGTACCACACATGCATCCACCTTCTGAAAAGATCAGAATAACGCTCATTGTTTTTTTGTGACAAATCATAACACTCAGAGATGGATTGAAAATCTGATCGAAAGTCATTGCCACCCTGTCCCATATCCTCCCCCCAAGACGTCAAACATTCCTTCACGCCATCCAAACGCAATCTTCCGACAGGCAATTTCAAGTCCGATAAAGGACTCGACCACACATGCTTGCCAGCCTCACCATTCACCCAACTGACCTCCTTAAAATCATGGTCTTCAGACGCCATCCAAAAGACGGGCACCACTTTCTCTCCTGTGTCTGCTTCAATTTGACGGGCAAGACGAATCGCAGTGATGGTCTTGTAATGTAAAAACGCAGGTCCTCCTGCAATTTGAAGTTGGTGACCTGTGGTGACCGTTCTGGCCCCATCTTCACGGAATTTACTTAAACCGAGTGGCAACGTCAAATTGAGATTTCGGTATTGTTCTTCTAAAACCTCGCAGACTGTTTCCTTAATGTTTTTATCCTCAATTAAAGGTCGAAGGTTGACACCTGACTTTTGATGGGTCAAGTGGTCGAGTACAAGTGTACTTAGCCCGGGATATTCACGCGCATCTTTTGTATGCAAAATATGAATGTTTTAGAGACCTTATTTTAAAAGCGTCACAGGGCCAGACATCTCCTCAACTGATCCGTCTTCAAGGACGACATCTAAGGTCCATAAGTAGAGGCCTTGTTGTGCGATACCGCCAATGCGATTGTATCCGGCCCAACTTGGCTCATCATCTGTACACTCCCAAATCATCGCGCCGTTGCGATCAAAAACTCTTAACAAAGCACCGCGATTGTCTCTTAAGGACGGTTTGAAGATGTCGTTAACATTGTCATTGTTAGGAGAAAATGCTGTCGGAACAAACGTACTGCTTTCAAGTGAAAAAAGATTATTAAGCTCACCTCTGTCGGGATCGTTGTCTGTTTGAAGTTCTGACGTGAGGTCCCTAATCGAGAAGTCATCCACAAAATAATATGCTTTGGTTCTGCCTGGGCCTTGTAAAGATAAAATTTGTTTTCCGACTTCAACGCCAAACAAACCGAACGTGAAGTATTTGTAGTTGTCACTTGCAGTAAACGCAAATTTGATGACTTTCCATCCTTGGTAATATTGAATGTGAGAAAGTGTAAACTGAGGTTCAGTGTAGATCGGGTCGCGTGCTGTCTGTTGTAATGCTTCTGAAGAAAATGCAATGCCCAAATCACTCACTCCAAGCCCCGCTGAACTGTGCGCATAGACATCTCCATTTGTAATCGCGAAAGAGAATTCATAACGTTTTCCAACTTTCAAAGGTTCAGAAAACTGCCCGGTCAAATACTCTCTCATGTTCGACCCAGACCGTTCACTCACCTCAACACCTGCAATGGCATAGCCTTCATATGCATTGACATATGCAAGTGGAGTCTCTGGCAAATCACCCCCATTGTAGCCGAATGTGTGATAATAATCTGGATTTGCTTCTGCACTTCCAGCATTTGACCAGTTGTTCATTAATTCCCACTGCCCTGATTGATTAGGCACCGTTTCACTAATCTCAAAACCACCATTTAAAACATAGACTTGGGCTGAGAATGAACCAGAAAAAACCAAGAAAACGCAAACGCTCAAAAACACGCATGTCGGCATAATAGCCTTGTTTATCTTGTCAATATTGGTTTTCAGCGAAGTCATTCTCTTGCAATATAGACATCACAGAGATAAAACACAACTTTTTCACCATCTATAGCCCAAAGCCACCCATGCCGAAGAGTGTGTTGGCGCCCAACACACTTCTGCCCTCAAAAACAAAGGAGAATTCCACGCCGACCAACTGGTAAATGCCCTCACTTGCAGTGCATTGGTTTCATGACGAATGACATCATACGTTAGATCAGACGACACGGGATCTGGTTCTCCTAGTGCAGGTGTTGGATAGAGTCTTGCGACTTCATTCTTTTTGGGCAACCACTCCAATTGTGCACCCCATACCCAGCCCTCAGCAGCTCTCATCACACCATGCCATTCCATGCCCAAGGCAAGTCTCAGTTTAGGTGTGAATCTGATTGGCGCTGGGATGGTGTCATATTCATTGCCTTGAACATCGACAACATCAGTGTAAATTTCAAATACATCAAGACCTTCCCACACATATCCAATGGCATTTTCATTTACGCTTTCTGCATCAAATATTTGAGACAATCCCACAGAAACACCTCCTCTGTAGTACCATTGAAAAGATGCGCCAAAAGGATGTGCTACTGCGAGACTTAACTCGGGGAATCTGATGTCGTTTTCAACCTGATAGAAATCGTTTTGAGGAACATCCTCCCGCCCTATTTCTAGACCAACTCTGCCTAAAGCAATAAAATCTGCGTCATTAATCCACTTTCTAAATGGTGACTTTTCAGGCCGCTTCCCAACCGTATCTATTTCTACGTTGGCCGTGATGTTAATAATGTGGCCATTGATTAACACAGTGTCACGTGGAGGCTCAAATGTAATATCGAATGCGTGAGCATGAAATCCACCCAACAATAGCACAAGAGACAACAAGGACGTTATTCTAGGAATGGACCCACTGCCTTCTATGTGTCTGAAGGCGTTTTGGATCATTCGTCCACTTTCAACTTCGCTGGAAGAACCCATTCCACAGCCTCCTTCTTCTCTTCAACTTTCTCAATGGGCTTTTGATCTTCAATGTCCTTCTGAACATCTACAACTGGAGGTGTTGCCACCTCATCACTCAGAATGATGTTTTCTTCAACTTCAACAGATTCTGTCTTGGCATTCTCAACTTCAACAGGTGCAACATGAGCGACAACAACTTCGTCTGCGACAACAACTTCGTCAGCGACAACAACTTCGTCAGCGATAACAACTTCGTCAGCGACAACAACTTGTTCGACCACAATCGCTTCGTCAACCACAGTGTCTTGATCAGGCATGTAGAACCAAGCAAAACCAACAATAACAACAGCAGCTCCAAGAATCAACTTTGATGTGAAACCAGATGACGACCCAGAAACTTCTGAATCTAGCTGATTAAAGACCGCATCTTTCATGCCTTGTGGTGGCGCAACTTCGTGTCCATCATAAAGTCCTTGAATGTGAGATGTGAATGTATCTTGAACGGGTTTCATCTTGAGTTATTTGTTAGGTTTTGCAACTTGCTCCATACTGATCAACACACCTTGCAGGAATTTCTTCGCGCGGCTCAGTTGACTCTTCGAAGTATTCACTTCTATATCGAGCATTTTTGATATTTCCTTGTGTTTGTATCCGTCTATGACGTAGAGTTTAAAGACCATACCATACCCTTCAGGCATACGAGAAATTGCATTCTCAAGCTCCTCACGGGTAAAGTCACATTCTTTAGACGCTTCTAAGTCTCTAGGGGTTGCAAGGACCTCTGAAATATCTGCTTGATTTGCGTGTTTTTTATCCTTTCGGTAAAGTGAAATAGCCGTATTTACTACTATTCTACGCATCCAGCCCTCAAATGAATTATTTTCAGAAAAGCTATTTAAATTTTTAAATATCTTCACCCAGGCGTTTTGTACTACATCTTCTGCATCAATTTTAGTGTTTGTATATCTGAGCGCCACCGCAAAAAGAAGACCTGAATATCTACCATAAAGATCGAATTGTGCACGACGGTTGCCCTCCTTACATTTTTCAATTAACTCTATGACTTCTGGTTCAACACTCATTTTAAACTTATTTATTTAAACTTATTTAAATCCAAATCTAACCAACTCAAAGCTGAACTGTGAAAAAGATTTTCTAAATCTGAATCACTGAGACCCATTTTCTCCATGTACGCTCCAAATTTAAGATCACCGAGCGGAAAAGGATAATCAGTACCCATGCAAATTCTATCCGTGCCTTGCATCTCTATGACATACTTGAGCAGTCGTGCGTCATGCGTGATACTGTCTACCCAAAACTTTCCCAAATAGGCCCTTGGATTTACGTTGTTGTCTATCGCAACAAGATCCGGCCGGCAATTAAAGCCATGCTCAATCCGTCCCAAAGTCGCCAAAAAAGCACCACTGGCATGTGAAAAGAGGACTCTTAAATTCGGCAATCTCTCAAAGACGCCTCCAAAAATCATCGAGCATGCTGCGCGAGACATCTCTGCGGGCATACCTACCAACCAAGGCAACCAATATTTTTCCATTTGAGATTTACCCATCATGTCCCATGGATGGATAAGAACAGACATCCCCAATCTTGAACAGGCCTCAAAGAATGGGAAAAATTGGGGCGCGTTGAGATTCAAACCATTCACGTTAGAACCAATCTGAACACCGGCAAAACCGATGGATTTTGCGCGTTCTAATTCCTGAATCGCAAGATCGACATCTTGGAGAGGAACGGTACAGAGTCCGACATAATTTTTTGGGTGTTTGGCCACCAAATCCGCGATGTGGTCATTTAAAAACCGGCCCAATTCCAGTGCATCATGTGGTTTTGCGTTATAGGAAAACATGACCGGAATGGTACACACAACCTGGACGTCAACACCAGACGCACGGTACTCCGCCATACGTAGATTCTCATCCCAGCAATTAGACGCAATTTCTCTAAAAAAGGTATTGCCCTGCATCATGCGCGCAAACCCCTCTTGCTTTGAATCTTCTAAATGAATAAAATTTCCGTAGCCAAATTTCTCGGTCCATCGAGGCATATTCCTTGGAATAATATGTGTATGGACATCAATCTTGAGCATTTGAGTTTTAGATTTTGCCTAAATATAATCGTTATTGCTTTGTTGAATGCTTTTTTACATATCTCAATTCTAACCGATTAACTGGGCTTACGATCCATCCGTCAATCGAATTGCGAACGAAATGAGTGACTTGGTCGTGAAAAAGTGGAATCACTGGCATTTCATCGTGAACAATACTGTCCATCTTCGCATATAAATCCCATCGCGCATCTTCTTCAGAAATGGACATCGAACGCTGGTACAATGTTTCGAACGCATTGTTCCTGAAATGCGTATAATTGGGCCCTCCAGGGGAGAAGTTTTTTTCTAGAAACAGGCCAAAGAAGTTTTCGGAATCCGCATAATCAGCCAACCACGACTTCTTGAACATCATCGATTTAGAGGTCGCCACATTCTCCCTATGGACAGAAGGCGGAGACACATCGATTTGAACCTTCAAACCGAGGGCTTGCCATCCATGTTGAATGGCGGCACAGATATCTACATAATCTGAAGTTGTCCCAAATTCAAACTCTGGAAAACCTTCTCCATTTGGATATCCCGCATCATTCAGAAGTGATTTCGCAAGCGCCAAATCATAAATAGGCGCCGAATATTCTGTTGCTCCAGGCAGAGAAGGCGGAACAAATTTATCAGAAGGAAGCACAGAATTTCTTCTTAAATTTTTTGCGATACTTAATCTATCAATAGACAGACTTAACGCTTGTCGAATCCGACGGTCAAGAAATGGAGAGCCCAACAATGTGTTGTCGTCCACCAGCAGGCCGATATAATCCGTTTTTAAGAACGGGATGCGATGCAAACTCAGATTCGCTTTGTGTTTCACCGCCAATCCACCATCTAAATCCATGAGATCTTCCATATATGCGGGGTGCAAACCGCTCATAAAATCATATCTGCCCTGAATCAGCCCCAAGTACTCCGATCCCATGTCAGGCACGAAATCGATGTGAACGGCTTCAAGATAGGGCAATTGTAGACCCGCGTTATCTTTCTCCCAATAGGCTTCATTTCTATGAAGCACAATCGCAACACTTTCTTCCCACCAGGCGAGCTTGAAAGGTCCCGTTCCAGCGGGCATAGACCTGAAGTCCGATCCGCGTGCTTCAACAGCTTCCTCAGCTACTATCGAAGCGTATGGTGTTGTGAGCAGGCCTAAAAAGGGAGGGAATTTATCGTTGAGATATATTCTTACAGTACTGTCATTCAACGCAATAATCCCGCCCTCTTGAACAGCATCTAAGATCCATTCTCCGGGAGAAGCGACTTCTGGATCACGCAATCTCTCGAGACTGTAGACGACATCACTTGCGACGACTTCTCTCCCATTTTCTAGACCTGTGACATCTTCTTGTTTGGCAAACATTACCCCTTTTCTAAGATGAAAAACAACCCCCTTATCATCCCACTCCCAACGCTTTGCAATCGCAGGTTTTATTTCAAGTTCTGGAGAAAGTTCAACCAAACCATCGTAAAGCGCATCAGTCACCCACATCAGCTCCAGACTCCGAGCATGGGCAGGGTCTAGGGTTGTAATACCCGCACTTTCATTGTACCTAAATACCCGTTCGTCATCTATAAAATCGGCCACACTACAGCCCAATAAAACACTGAACGATAGGAATGGGGAAAAGAAATGTGAAAATTTAATTTTTTGCATTTTAATAAAGCTGTCCGCAAGTTACGGGAGTGTACCTTTGTAATCGCTATGAAAAAACACATCGCCCTCTGCCTTTTTCTGTTCATCAGTTCAACATCAATCTTCGCCCAATCCACAGCAAGTGGTCGTGTGCGTGATGCTGTAACTGGAGAATACATCCTCGGAGCAAACGTCATTATTGAGGGCGCGCAAAGGGGGGTATCCACAAATCTCTATGGATTTTACAGCATTTCTTTATCTGAGGGCGCACAAACGTTGAGGTATTCATTTATCGGATATAAAAACCATATTGAGACACTTGAGTTCGGAGAAACAAAGGTCATCAATGTAGAGCTCACACCTATGACCATTGAAATCGGACAGGAAGCTGAGGTGATCGGGAGACGCACACAAAATACACAAAGCACAGATGTGGGTCGCACAGATGTGAGCATTGAGACGATTAAAAGTTTGCCGGCCTTATTTGGTGAGGTGGATGTTTTGAAAGTCATCCAGCTGCTTCCCGGTATTCAGAGTGCAGGAGAAGGAAATACAGGGTTTTATGTTCGCGGTGGAGGTCCAGACCAAAACCTCATCCTGCTGGACAATGCCGCCGTGTATAATGCATCTCATTTGTTTGGATTCTTCTCGGTATTTAATGCAGACGCCATCAGCAATGTCGATGTTCACAAAGGAACAATGCCAGCGAGGTATGGAGGTCGAATCTCCTCAGTGCTAGATATTTCTCTGCGAGAAGGAAATCGACGCGAGATGAAGGTCAATGGCGGGATTGGGTTGATTAGCGCAAGACTTACTGCAGAGGGCCCTATCGTAAAAGACAAATCCAGCTTCATCATATCAGGCAGAAGAACGTACATCGATGTTCTTACGCGCCCCTTTGTAAACAACACCTCAGCCGCCGGGTCAGGATACTTTTTTTACGACCTGAATGCCAAGATTAATCACAGATTCAGCGAAAAGGACGAGATCTTTCTAAGTGGATATTTCGGTCGTGATGTCTTTAGTTTTTCGAGTGCTGACGCAGGGTTTTCAACGTCAATCCCGTGGGGGAATGCCACAGCTTCTCTAAGGTGGAATCACCTTTTTAACGACAAGCTATTCCTGAACATAAGCGCAACATATAGCGATTACGACTTTTCATTTGTCGGAAAACAAGAAGAATTCTCTTTCGGTTTTAACAGTGGGATTGAAGACTGGAGTTACAAAACTTCACTCAGCTACTACCAATCTCCACGGCATAAAATCATCACCGGGGTAGACTATGTCTTTCATGAATTCATGCCGACAGATTACTTTGCACAAACTGGAGACACGCCTATAGACATTGGGATCTCAGGCGTGACGTTTAGTCATGAAACAGCGCTCTATATCGAAGACAAATTCGACCTCAATGAGAACATCAGAATCTCTGCTGGAATCCGATACAGTGACTTTAGACACGTCGGGCCATTTACGAGATACGGGCAAGATTATACTGAACAAGACTCAATCAATTACGAAAAAGGCGAACTTGTCAAGAGATATGGTGGATGGGAGCCTAGATTAAGCATGCGGGTCACAACTGGGCCCAACTCCAGTATAAAAGCTGGCTTCAGCGAAAACTACCAGTACGTTCATCTGGCCGCATTGTCTGCCTCTACAGCGCCTACGGATGTGTGGGTCCCGAGTAGCGACGTCGTCAAACCGCAATGGGGTCGTCAATGGAGTACAGGGTATTTCACAGACATCGGCAAGAATAAAAACTGGGAGACATCAATTGAACTCTATTACAAAGACCTGGAAAACCTTGTAGAGTACGCTGAAAACACCCTTCCAACAGACAACATAGGAACAAACACAGACAACAACCTCGTGTTTGGTACAGGATGGTCATATGGTGCAGAATTTTTCGTCAAAAAACGATCTGGCAGAATAAATGGCTGGATTGGGTATACTTGGAGTAAAACGGAACGGTTGTTTGAGGAGCTCAACAACGGAGAAATCTTTCCCGCAAAATTTGACAGACGCAACGATTTGAGCCTTGTCATCGATTACACCTTGAATGAAAAATGGAGATTCGGAGGTGTTTTTGTGTATGCCACAGGAAACTCGATCAGTCTTCCTATTCAGAGGTATATGGTAGAGGGAAGGATCACCGACTTGTACGGACCTAGGAACGGATATCGAATGGCAGATTATCACAGAGCAGATATAAGCGCAACGTTTACCCCAAAAAAGAAAGCCAAAAACAAAAACACTGATAACTCTTGGGTCTTTAGCGTTTACAATATCTATAACAGGGCCAATCCATATTTTTTATTTTTCGATACAGAAGGGTCTTTAAGTGAGGGAACACTTCAAATTCAAGCCAAGCAAATTTCCCTATTTCCGATACTACCTTCGTTTACTTGGAACTTCAAGTTTTAAACTAAGCAATTCGTCGTTCGTCACACGAGAATATGAAAGCACTAAGCACCCTCAATCCACTTTTCTGGAAATACCGCAACAGACTAATCGCAGGGTTTGTATTTATCATATTTACGAATGGGCTGGCTGTTTTTGCACCCGCATTGGTCGGAGAGGGAGTCAATGTATTAAGGGAGGCATATGTGAATTACTTGGAGCCTGTGGCGAACGCTACAAATGAATCTGAAATCACGGATGTATTTAAGCGAAACAAAGGCATTGAGTTGCCTCAAATACTGACCAAAGTAGGTGACTGGACAGGTTTCTCAAGCGATTGGGACGGAGAAGTGAATTCCATAAAAGACGTTCACAGACTGGTGATTGTGATTGCTGTTTTTCAGGCACTGCTCTATTTAATCAGCTTCCTCATTAAAGGTCTATTTCTCTACTTCACGCGCCAAACCATCATCGTGAACTCACGCATGATGGAGTTTGACTTAAAGAAAAAAATCTACGCACACTACCAGAAATTAGATGCGGCATTTTATAAAGAGAATGATACAGGTGATTTAATGAATCGAATAAGCGAGGACGTGAGTAAAGTTCGGATGTATCTCGGTCCCGCCGTCATGTACTCTCTAAATCTCGCTGCATTGATCATTCTCGTGGTGTGGATTATGCTCACCATAGACGTGACGTTAACCATATATGCACTACTCCCACTCCCGTTAATGTCTTTAGGGATTTATTTTATTTCTTCAAAAATAAACAAGCTGAGTGATGCTGTCGCTAAAAAACAAAGTGACATAAGTTCATTTGCACAGCAACATATTTCAGGCATTAGAGTCCTTAAATCCTATGCCCGAGAAGCAAAATCTGCAAGACGCTTCGAACTAGAATCTGACGAATACAAAAGCCATGTGCTTAAGCTCGTAAAAGTTGAAGCACTATTTATGCCTCTCATCATATTACTGGTTGGCTTAAGCACTGTTCTTACAGTTTACATCGGGGGCCTTCGCGTCATGGAAGGCCATCTTGAATTGGGTCATATTTTCCAATTTATTTTCTATGTCAATCTACTGACTTGGCCTTTTGCATCTGTCGGATGGGTGACATCTTTGGTACAAAAAGCAGAAGCATCTATGGCCCGCATTTTACATTTCCTTGATACTGAGCCTAAAATAATCTCTGAATCCAGTGTGAAAACGGGGGAGGAAAACAAATTTAATTCAAATTACAAACCCAGTGCTGGCCTCGTCTTTAAAGATGTTGGATTTACGTACTCGGATTCAGGCATCACAGCGCTAGAGGGCATAAACTTCACGCTCGAAGCAGGCACTACAGTTGCCATTACCGGAAGAACGGGAAGCGGGAAGTCAACGATCCTCCAATTGGTCATGAGAATGATGGACCCCACTGAGGGAAGTATCTCGTTTAAGGGTGCTGAGTTAGGCCTTTGGAATTTAGAAAAGTATCGCGAACATACCGGATACGTCCCACAAGATGTGTTTCTTTTTTCGGACACCATAGAAAACAACATCTCATTTGGTGTAAAAGCATTCAAAAATCAAGAAAGGGAAAAAGAACGAATCACAGAATCTGCATTAGACGCTGGGGTTTTGGAAGACATCAATGGATTTGAAAATGGATTTAAAACATTGCTTGGAGAAAGAGGCGTTAACCTAAGCGGAGGACAGAAACAAAGAATCAGCATTGCCAGAGCGCTCATCAGGGAACCCGAGTTGTTAATCCTAGACGATTGTCTTTCTGCAGTCGATGTTATTACCGAAAAACATATTTTAGGCAGATTAAAAGAAAGCCACAACACGCGGAGCACACTGGTCGTAAGCCACAGAATCAGCACAGTCAAAGATGCGGATCTTATTCTCGTTATCGAAGCAGGACAAATTGTAGAGCGTGGAACGCATCAAGAGCTTATAAAGACGGGAGGTCTATACGCAGAAATGGATCAGAAACAGGAAGGGGCGTGAAGGAGAGTCTTGCCTAACACGGAACGCCTATATAGATTAAAAATAGAAGAAGATCGTTGACACTCACAGCGCCATCTTCATTTATATCTGTTGAACATCCAGGCCCCAAACATCCATAGGCGCCCAAGATGTCAAGCAGGTCCATCACATTTCTTGAATTGTCGAAATTAAAATCTCCTGGACAAGCGTGATGCTCCTCAACTTGAAACACCCCATCACAATTGTTGTCGAACCCCTGATATGTGCCTATGGCACCAGGGTAGATTACGGCAGAGTCATCATTACAATCTGATGAATTCATGACATATCCAGCAGGCGGACCACACATCAACACCGCGCTCACCACATCTCCAAAACCATCACCATCTGCATCTGGATACCAGGACAGAAGAGATACATTATCGTCTATAAGCCCATTGCAATCGTTGTCTATAAAATCACATGTTTCGGGAGACGAAGGATATGTCGAAGCCCTAGAATCGTCACAATCCATCGCGTTTGTCACGAATGAACCGACTTCAATTAAATCACTTTCACATCCCAGAACAGCATTGTTGGGATCTCCAAAACCGTCCCCATCATGATCTAAAAAAATCGCTGAAGCAGATTCACTTGAAAATGGGGTCCGGGTTTCAAAACGATTTGATTCTGTTTCTAAGACCCACAAAGGGTCGATGACCCCAGAAAAGCTAGAGGAACCCAAAATATAACACAGCGTGGTGCTTCCCGGTGCTACAGTTATGGGATTTTGGCTTATTCCTACAGGATAAACGCCGATAGGGAGACCTTCTACAGAGAGTTGATAAGGCCCTGTAAACCCTTCGGGTACAGTCACATTGAAATTAATCCAATCATTTGAGCACCATGAATCGACAAGTACAGAGACATCCAATACATTGTGTTTTAAAATGAATAACCCCCGATCAATTGAAGACACGGCAATGTAGCCTGAGGCAAAAAACGGATAGTTTGACCAAGCGCCTAAAAATCCAGTGGCATCATCCTCAGGATAAACATCGAAATAGGCGACCTCCGTGAGGATACCCGAAGACCACTGACTTGTGTTTAAAATTCTAAGCCCCGACTTATAATTGCTTTGATACGTTAATTCACCAGAGATATATTGATTGTGATCTGAGGCGAGCATATCTGAAGTATGTTGTCCTGCAAGCTGAGGTGAGTCGAGATTTTGAACGTCCCATATCAATGTCCGTGTTCCAGGAACAGCGTTTGATGTTTCGTCAAGTTCGTCACCCATAAGAATGAAGGCACCATCATCACTCATCCAAACTTGGTGCGCATAATGGGCGTTGAGGTAGGATGAATACGAAATTTGAACAACATCAGCAGGATCTGTTACATTTAGAATAACCAACCCTGTAACGTTCGCTGCAATCAAAATAATGTCTCCCTGATAATCTGGATCAGGACCCGAATAGGTGATGATTTGTGCATCATGAAAATATCCAGACTCTCCATAAACTCCAGTTAAAACCGGTGTTAACGGATTTGACACATCATAAATCAACACGCCACCAGATTCGAGATTCGACCCCAAAATATAGAGTGAATTGGAGTCTTCGTGTACCGCCAAATTGTGTCCAGTACTGACTCCAGAAACATGACTTGACTCGGACCAAATCACTGTCCCCAACGATGCATCCCAATCCCTTAATTCTGACAGATCGAAAATCTGCAAGCCATGTCCAGGGGCTTCACTGACCACATAAGCGTAATCTCCAATGACTTTCACATCCCTCCACAAACTGTTTGTATTGTGCGTCGGAAGACGGCCCATAAAATGAGGGACTCCCCCACTTTCTAATTTCACAAAGCACACACCATTGTCAGATCCCAGTAAAACGTACTCAGTTGAATCGAGTGCATCAGTCCATCCCCATACATCGTTTGTATGGCTTATTGACATCTCATCCAAAGACACCATCCCCATAAGCGCCATATTTAAACTGGGATAGAGCTCTGATTCATTTTGGCCAAAAGCAGTCGTAAAGCTAAAAAAGACAGTATACAGAAAAAGCGCGATATATTTATGTAAAGTTTTCAAGGCACGAAAAGGTACGAATAAAAAAATAACTTTTGACGTAAATTTGAGGTGTGAAAAAAGCAGATGTCAGACCATTTGAGGGTTTAAAAGTTCTAGAACTAGCAAGCGTATTGGCAGGCCCATTGGCAGGAAGCTTCTTGGCCGAAGGAGGCGCAACCGTTCTCAAAGTTGAACATCCTAGGCTCGGAGATGTCACAAGAAGCTGGAGGTCTGAAGGAGAACCCACAGACGATCCAAACTCCGCTTATTTTGCTGCAGCAAACACATTCAAAGAAACAATCAAGATTGACCTGGCCTCTGACCAGGGTCGCACATGGCTTGAAAATGAATTATCCACCTGCGATATCCTGTTACAAAACTTTAAAGAAGGCGATCTCATCAAATTCGATCTTACACCAGCGAAGTTGGCAAAAAAATTTCCAAATGTCATACACATACGTTTGGTGGGATTTGCTGAATCACCTGAAAGACTTGCGTATGATGTCGTCATGCAAGCAGAAACGGGATTCATGCATATGAACGGAGCCCCTGAAAATCGTGGTGTCAAAATTCCCGTAGCCATGATTGACATTCTTGCCTCGCACCAAATGAGGTCGGCGGTCACAACTGGACTGTACGCAAGAGAACGTGGGGCAACAGGATGGTATGCCCAGGTGAGCCTTGAACTTAGTGGCATCGCGGCACTTGTCAATCAAGCCACCAATTATCTGATGAATGATATAATCCCTCAGCGCAGAGGTTCCATACATCCAAACATTGCACCCTATGGAGAACAGCTGGAATTCGAGGATGGTAATCTCGTGCTGGCAATAGGATCAGACGCTCAATTTATATCTCTATGTGAGGTTTTGGGGAAGCCAGAGTTAAGTAAAGATTCCAGATACTTGACAAATCAAGATCGGGTGATTCACAGGCTTCAACTCATTTCTGACCTGCAGAAACTTGTGACTGGACATCAGAGAGAAAGTCTGTTGCGAAAATTTCATGAATCACGCGTTCCAGCAGGAGCTGTAAGGACTTTGGATGACGTTTTTGCGCCTGGGTCACCTGGATCAAAAGCCGTGATTGTGGAAGAAATAGAACATTCAAAAAGACCGCTTGTTAAACCCAGAACGACAGCCTATTCAGTCACGATTTTCGGCAATGAAATGACGTAAGTTTTGCCTGGCTTTACAGTCAGGAACCCCTTCCTCAACCAAGGATTAAGCGCCTTTAATTCCTTCAAATTAGACCCGTTTTCCAATGCAAAATCATTGAGGTCACTGATGTTTTCAGAAACCTCGAGGTCACGCACTTCATGTGGCAAATACAAGCTCTCTGATGAGATGTGAAAGCCATATTTCGCAGGAGAACTCATCACCTCTTTGATTGCTAACATTCGATAGACATACCGCCCAGTCTCGCTGTTTAAATGGAGATCCCAGTAATTATCTACGCTTTGTTCGTCGAGGCGCTTTTCAACGCCATACTGCCCCATGTTGTATGAAGCAGCAGCCAGTGACCAACTCCCAAAACGTGTATATGACTCCTTTAAATATTGGCATGCGGCCCTGGTGCTCTTCTCAACATCATATCTTTCGTCTACGGAAGCGCTCACTTCCAAACCATATTCTGGTGCCGTCTTTTTCATAAACTGCCAAAATCCACTTGCACCAGCAGGCGAAACAACCTGACTCAATCCACTTTCAATGACAGCAAGGTATTTAAAATCATTTGGCACCCCTTCCTCTTTTAAAATCTCCTCAATGACGGGGAACCAACGCGCAGATTTCTTTAAATAGAGGATGGTGGAACTGTGTCTATATGTATTTACAATCAGTTCCTTATCTAAACTTTCTCTCACGCCAAATCCATCAATCGGCACGCGCTCTCCAGCGAGTTCTGGTGCATCAGGAATCGTTGGAGATACAAATACACTGACATCTGTCGCATTGACTACAGATTGTGATTTTTCAGAAGATACAGAGGCAACAAAAAGTAAACTTGAAGCGGCAATTGCGATGGTGGAGAGAATGGTGTTTGGCATGGCTTATAAAGATACTTGAAGAAATCAAGTGATGTCATGAACAACACGGTGGTTATTCACATTATGCCTGTGTTTAAAATCCTAAAACAAATGCGTTAAAAAGGAGATTTAAAATCTTGAAATAAGTGCGCTTTTAAATCTTTATCTGAAAGAATCGGCGCCTCTATCCCCCAATCGATTCCCAAACCTGGATCGTTCCACACAAGGGCGTTTTCACATTCCGGATTGTATGGCGACGTACATTTATATTGAACCTGGGTATCCGCTTCGAGCGCCAAAAACCCATGGGCGAAGCCTTCGGGAATCCAAAACTGCAATCCTGAAGCTGCATCCAGCTGCACTGCATAATGCATCCCAAATGTGGGCGATGATGAACGTAAATCAACGGCAACATCAAGGATTGCCCCCTGAGAAACGCGAACGAGCTTTCCTTGTGACGCAGGCGGGATTTGAAAATGCAACCCTCGGAGAACATGTGCTTTTGACACGCTCTCGTTATCCTGAACAAACTGAACTTCATGTCCTACAGCACGATCAAATGCACGCGCATTCCAAGACTCAACAAATCTCCCCCGATGATCTTCATAAACTGTCGGCTGAATCAACAACAGACCAGAAATAGGTGTCTTCGTTATTTTCATTATTGCACTCCTCTTAATATGGCATATAACAAGCCTAACGATGATGTGATAGAAACGATGGGGGTTATTTCATTCAAGAACCCAGTGGCCAAATCAGGGGTAGAATTCACATATATAATGTCATTTGCTTGTACAATTAAGGATGCATCCTGCACGCCGTCTATGGAACTTAAGTCAAGCAAGTAAACATCTCTTCCATCAGGTGTATTTCTTATCAATTTAACCCTAGAAGCGATTCCTCGTGACCGTACGCCTCCTGCAAGGGCAAGGGCTTCAAGAACAGTCGTGTTTTGGTTTTGTAGTGTAATGACCGTTGCCTGACCCGCTTCACCAGGAAACACCAACACCCTGTTATTTGTGACACTCAATAACACATATGGGTCACGGTAGGTGGAAGCATAGGCGTTCTCGATTGCTGCTTCTGCTTCTTCCAAAGTCAAATCAGAAACTTTAATCAATCCGATCTCAGGCAATTCCACCTCGCCCGATGGCTTGATTCGATAGGTTCCCATATTTCGATTTTGGAATAACGCGTTGTTGTTTTCCTGAGAAAAAACACCTGTTGTTATCGCCAAAAGTCTCTCTCCACCGTTAGGGAAAAGTTGAAAAGACAACTCGTCATTGGCAGCCAGTTTATAATCCGTTGTCGTCGCTTGTCCCAGATCTGCGTATTCAAAACCTTTGGGAGATTGAAAAAGAAGATCTTTATTTATTGAACAACTCGTGATGAAAAAAACAGAAAATGTAAAAGTCAAAATTATTCTCATAACCGCAAGGTAAGACTCTAACTTTGCAAAATGTTAGAGTCACCGACACATCGACTAAGAGCACTCGAACCTGAGGATGTTGTTTTGCTCCACAAATGGGAAAACATCTCATCTACTTGGTGGCTTGGAAGCACGCTAACTCCTTATAGCCAAGCGACTTTGCTTAAATTTGCAGAGGGTGACCACGACATTTATAAAGACAAACAATTGCGTCTCATGCTCGATTATAAAGATTCAGAAAAAGTTTGGAAGACTGTCGGTGCAGTTGACCTTTATGAATTTGACATTCGGAATTTACGTGCTGGAGTAGGCATCACAATCGACGATGCTGAAAGGAACAACGGACATGCTTTGGCTGGACTGAAGTTGTTGCAAGAATATGCCTTTAAACATCTGGGATTGCATCAATTGTATGCAGAAGTTCCAGCAGACCATATGCCAAGCAAAAATTTATTTCAAAAAGCAGAATATCTAGAATGTGAGTTAAGAAAAGAATGGGTAAAAGGCACCAACAAATGGTGTGATGTCGTCTTATTTCAATTATTAAATCGTGATTAAAAAATACATTAAAAAGTACGGGCTTCCTCTTGTAGTTGTAGGAATATTGGGGAAAATAACATCAATAACATTGGTGTTTGGGGTTTTTGGACATTGGTTTGGCACACTCTTGCCGAGCGAGTCTGAACAAATCACTATTTATTTAGACCCAGAACTGACACTTCAAGAACACCAATTGACCATTGAGGATCAAGTCACCAAGCATGGAGGCCATGGTGAGCGCCTGACGAGGGTTTTATATTGGAGAGGTTGGAGCGAACAAATTGTGCCTGGGAAGTATGAAATAAAGGCCGGAGAAACCATTGGTGATGTCGCGCATAAATTTGCGACTGGCGACAGAGAATCTGTTCGCGTAATTGTTCCTGCAGGGAGAGATCTCGAAGTTATCGCAGGCAGAATCGCGCAGAACATTGCCGCTGACAGCATGGCGGTCCTTAAGTTGATTCGTCCAGACAGTATCCGTTGGCAAATGATTCCCAACACCTATGAAATGTGGTGGGAAACGGAGGCTGAAGAAGCGGTTCTCAGACTCACAAAAGAAAGTGCAATCTGGTGGAATACAAAACGGCAGGAGAAAGCAAAAAGCAAAGATCTTTCTGCAGAGGAGGCCGTGATTTTGGCTTCTATCGTCCAAGCCGAAACATCGAATATCTCTGAAGCGCCAATCGTTGCTGGACTATATCTTAACCGACTAAAAACCGGGCAAGCGCTTCAAGCAGACCCAACGTTAATTTATGCATGGGACGATATCAGTATTACCCGCGTTCTTAACAAACACAAGGACATTGACTCGCCATACAACACGTATATGTATGCTGGACTCCCGCCAGGAACCATCAGAACGCCAGAGCCAACATACATCGACGCTGTCCTCAATGCGACCGAACATGACTACCTCTACATGTGTGCCGAACCAGGAGGTACTGGGAAGCATGTCTTCGAAAGGAGATACAGAGATCATCTCCGAAATGCAAGGCAATACCAAAAGTGGCTGAATAAACAGAACATATACCGATGAGGGCTGTTGCGCATTTATTTTGCTTTTTTACACTCACATTATTTTTCACAAACAGGTCTGAAGCGCAAAGGATTGCCAACGCAAGCATCAATGTTGGTGAGATTGTTTTAGATGGAAAATTAAATGAAATTAGTTGGACAAATGCTGAAAGCGCAACAGGTTTAACTCAATATTCTCCCAATCCTGGCAACGCATCTTCACAGAAAACAGAAATAAGAATTCTGTACGATGATGAAGCAGTTTATGTGGGCGCACAAATGTTCGACACAGCACCTGATTCAATATTGATGCAGTATTCACAAAGAGATCAAATTAAGAACTCTGACGAATTTGGAATACAGTTTTCGCCCTACAATGATGGCATTAATGGCGTCGCATTTGCGACGACACCCGTGGGAATCTTAGTGGATGTGAACATCTCCCCTACGGGACAAGATTTTAATTGGGATGCCGTCTGGGATGTCAGGACCGTCGTTGATGAAAACGGATGGACTGCGGAGTTTAAAATCCCATGGTCCGCTCTGAGGTTTGCGAAGATGGAGCAAGGAGAAGAAATCGTTTGGGGCCTGAATTTTTACAGAAAAATCAGAAGATTGCGAGAGTTCTCAGTGTGGGAACCCATGGACCCCACAAGCACGGTTGAAGGACTGAGAGAAACTGGAGAGCTTCATGGGTTCCGTCAAATAACACCACCATTAAGGATGACTCTGTTTCCATATGTCTCCGTTTACGGTGAAACTATGGACGACGGAGATTTGGGGACCAGGATTAACGGAGGGATGGACTTTAAGGCGGGAATTGGTGATGCGTTTACATTAGACATGACACTCATCCCCGATTTTGGTCAAGTTGTCGCTGACAATCTCGTACTTAATTTAAGTGCGTTCGAAATTGAATTCCAGGACAACCGCCCATTCTTCACTGAAGGCACTGAACTCTTTAACAAGAGTGGACTTTTCTACAGTCGCAGAATAGGTGAAAACCTGCAACTGGTCAATGCCTCAAAATTTTCGGGGAGAACGAAAGGAGGATTAGGGATAGGCGCATTACAGGCTTTCGCAATTGATGCTGAAGCGCGAGACACGACTGACCACACACCTGTCACCTCCTACTCTGTCGCTGTGTTAGACCAAACCCTGCCTAACAATGGATACGTACACGGAATAAGCACATTTGTCACGAATGACGGCGTGTCAGCCCTCGTACAAGGGGTCGATTTCGAACTGCGTAACACGCAGAATTCTCAATCATTGTATGGCCAAGCATCATACAGCACCGAAGGCCACAAATGGGAACTTGGCACAGAAAAACTCTCAGGAAATTTCACATATAACGCCTCGCATCTTGAAGAAAGTGAGTTTTATGACCCCAACGATTTGGGATATTTAGAAGCACCAAATGAAGTGGTGAATGCATTAAGTCTCGAATATAAAATCGTGGAACCTTTCGGGAGATTCCTTCGACTGTTCTCATCATTGGATCTTGTCCATACTCAACTTTACGCACCCAGAACGTTTACAAACCTTATGTTTTCATGGAATTGTGGGGCCCTCACAAAAGGGTTTCAGTTTGCGCGGGTGGGGTTTGCGGGATCCCCTGTAAGAGGGGTTGATTTTTTTGAACCGCGCTTGGATGGATATTCTTTTAATTTGCCATCATGGGGCGAGGCCGATCTGATTATCTCTACGGATTACAGAAAGAAAATAGCCCTTGACCTAAGAATCGCTCGGAGCATGGCATTTACTGAGGGCGTAGATTGGAATGGATTTGATTTCAGAATGGAACCCCGATTTAGAATCAATGATAAATTGTCCATGACTTACATCTATAGTTATCAAGGTCAGTTTAGCGAACTTGGATTTGCCGACACAATAACAATCGGCATCATCCCAGAAACCAAAAGTCTTTTCGGAAAACGTAACAACAAGAGTGAAACCCATGTCTTGTCAGGGTCCTATATCTTGTCCAACAGATCGAGTATTGATCTCCGAATAAGACACTACTGGAGCACGGTAGATTACCTTGAATTTTACACACTAGGTACAGACGCTGAACTTCATGAAACTGAACTTGTCAATCTCGATCCTGACAACACCTCTGAGTACGATGTGAATTTCAATGCGTGGAGTGTTGACTTTGGATTTAGATGGCAATTTTCTCCAGGAAGCCAACTGAGTATTGTTTGGAAGAACACCCTACAATCTCGGGGAGACATACTCCCTTCTGGCTACGTCAACAACTGGGAACAAATGCTTGAAGAGACCTTTATTAACTCTTTATCTATAAGAGCTTTATACTACCTAGACTACAACTCTGTCAAACGCTCTTTAAAAAATAAAAGTTAGGGAAAGGTGACGTTGCCAGACCATTCAGAAATGAGTCCAACTTCGTCCTGAGCCACAAACCTAACCGTTTGCGTGCCTCCCGCAATATGATGTAAATCTGATGCGAGATACTTGGCTGTTTTGCGCTTCGGATCCCAGTGAAATAAAACCCACTCACCATCGATAAAACCCTTGACTTGGGACACCCCGCTTAGGGCATCTTCTACGTGAAAAACAAGGTCGCCATTTCCCATGAGTGGTGATGCAGAGTGCTTGGGTAAAACACGCGGGGGAATTGTATCTTGTAAAAGGTGATACGCTCCCATTTTTGACGATGAAAAGGCCAATTGTGTCCCGACACATTCACAGACGACCACTCCTGCCCTTTTGCCTTTTTCATTGCGCCTTTCTGCCACCCAATAATCACACTCGCCTGCAGGACAATCTAATGTCAACGTGAATGGTTTTGCGAGCGGCGCATCTGCGGGACCTATGGCGACGTCCTTCAATCCAATGACTGATAAAGATGCAGTTTCTTTGCTGTAAAATGAATATTTAGGCCAAACCACCGACATTCCTTCGACGTTGAGTTCAGTTTGACGATTGGGGAGTGCTGCAACAGTCTTTTTAGGATTGTGGTCAGTGGAATGAATCGCAGGTCTTACTGATTCTTTAGAATTAATTTGCCCATATATTGAATAGGAACTTGTGGTCACATTGCCATGCGCGTCCCAACACTTGACTTGAATGGATGTCGTTTCTCCCGCAGATATCATGAGATTTTCAGCAGGCCTTTCCTGATAAATATCCAATCTGTTCCCCCGCAAAGGTGCAAATCTGTGAACCTGGGATTTTGAGGATTTCCACGCGGGATAATACGCATGTGCATTCATATCCTTGTTGACAGAAAAGTCAAGCGTATCAATGGAATACGATGAAAATATGGCGCCATCTATTTCAACTTCAAGTTTATAAATACCGCATACATTTGACGCGCCGTCCAGACGATCCTTGGCTTCAACACAGAGATTAACATAACCGGCAGCATGCGTTACGGTGTCGCCTTTATTCACTTTCACCACGGCATCTCTGTTTTCTAATCCTCGAGAATCTACTGGAACAACCCATAGCTGACCTACTTCAGGTGCACGTGAGTCAAAAATGGCCAAATCCCATTGTAGTGGATTCACTGGCTTTTGATGTTTGTCACGCATCTCAAAATGCAGATGTGGCCCACCCGAAGACCCGGAATTTCCGCTCCATCCGATGGTATCACCTTGCATAAAATTCACCGGTGTCACAGGGCAAGCATCAATACCAAACGACCTCGATGCGTATTGTCTTTTAACCAGCCAAGCTTCTATATCTGGAGAATAAAGGGACAAATGCGCATACACCGAGGTTGAGCCATCTTGATGCTTCAGATATAATGCATTACCGTACCCCCCAGGCCTCACTTTCACACGTGTTACAACACCATCTGCAACAGCTAAAACAGGAAACCCTTCTCGGCCTTGCGTTTTAAAATCTAGTCCCGTATGAAAGTGATTCCCTCTAAATTCACCGAAATTACCACTCAACACAAGGGGGATCCCAAGCGGCGCAATCAAGCCTGTCATAGAAGAATGAAGTGTATCTGAGGTGTTTTGGCTCAAAGATGAAAATCCAGCAAACACAAGCGAAATCAAGACAAAAAGAGAGGTTTTTAAGGGCATGGTGTAAAACTACAAATCTAAACGGGGTAATACATGCCAAATTTCGCAAATCATTAGAATCAATGACCTACATTTGTTAAGATAGTTCGCACCATGCCTACACTGAAAGAATCCACAGAAAAACTTGTCGCCGCAACAGACCGTTTGCTACAAGATTACAAGATGGAACGTTCTGCCCGAAAAGCAGAAGAAGAGAAAGCCCACGCTCAAATAAAAGACTTAAAAGAACAGCTAACAGCTCTTCAAAATAAGTACGAGAGTGCGGTTAACAAACACGAAGTAGAGCTGAGTGCGCGCAAAATTTCATCACCTAACCCCACAATTCAAAGCCATGACACAGCTGCCTTTTCAGCCGATCAAATAGATGCGCTTGTGGAGGAAATCGACGCATGTTTGTCTTGTCTAAATTTACAGAATAATTAATTTAACAATGTCTCAAGAAACCATTGACATAAGTATCGCTGGGCGCTCTTATCCTCTAACTGTCTCACCAGAAGAAGTTCAGGGTATTAAAGATGCTGCGGCGGCTGTTGATGAGAGAATTAAAGAATTAAAATCTCAATTTGCAGTACAAGACAGAATTGACTTATTTGCCATGACAGCGCTTCAGCTGTCTATACGTGTTAAACAGCTAGAATCTTCATCACCTTCTGAAAATAACAAGTCAGAAAAAGACAATACGCAAGACACCAAGTCAACTCAAGCAATCGAAGACCTACTTCAACGTATTCAATCGGAAATGGAAGGGTAAGCCGTAAGGCAAACCTCAATGGATTTAACTATAATCATTTACATCATCGGCGGCGTAATCGTCGGTGGAGCACTGGGATTCATCTTGTCAAAGATGGGCCTTAAATCAAAAGCTGACGGTATTATTCGCGAAGCTGAGCTTAAAGGAGAGCGTATTAAAGAGAAAAAGATTTCTCAAGCAAAGCAAAAGTTTTTCGAATTAAAGGAGAAACAAAAAAGCGAGCGCAAAGATTTAGACCGCAAACTCAATGAGCGAGAAGAGCGAATTCGCAATACCGAGAAAAATCTCAATCGACAAAATGAGAAAACAAAGGACCTCGAGAAGCAATTAGAAAAAGGAACTGAGAAAATAAACCAGCGCATACAAGCCATTGAGAAGAAATCTACAGATGTTGAAAATGACAGGCTGAAGGCGATTGATCTCCTTGAGAAAATATCTGGCATGTCCGCTGAGGAAGCAAAGAAGAACATGATCGAACAAACCGTGCAAGACGCAAAAATTCAGGCGGCATCAATGGTTCAGGACATCATCGACGAAGCAAAACTCAAAGCAAACACGGACGCAAAGAAGATTGTCATACAGACCATTCAAAGAGTGGCAACGGAACACTCCGTGGAGAATTCTGTTTCCGTATTCAACATCAAAAACGACGACATTAAAGGACGTATTATTGGCCGAGAGGGACGGAATATTCGAGCACTCGAAGCTGCCACTGGCGTCGAATTTATCATTGACGACACCCCCGAGGCAATTATATTGTCATGCTTTGATCCTGTTAGAAGAGAGATCGCAAGACTGTCCCTACATCAACTTGTCACAGACGGACGCATTCATCCTGCACGAATAGAAGAAGTTGTCGCAAAGGTGATTAAGAAGATTGACGAAGAGATCATGGAACTGGGAAAACGCACATGTATTGACCTCGGTATTCACAATTTAAAAAGTGAACTTGTAAGAATGGTGGGCCGGATGAAGTACCGTTCATCATACGGACAAAACCTCCTTCAGCATTCTAGAGAAGTCGCAAACCTTTGTGCAACAATGGCCGCAGAAGTGGGCGTGGACCCTAAGATCGCGAAACGCGCTGGACTACTCCATGATATCGGAAAGGTCAGTGAGGAGGAGAGCGAATTGCCACACGCGCTATTAGGCATGAAAATAGCCGAACGAAATGGTGAGAAAGGAGACGTTTTAAATGCGATTGGCGCACACCACGATGAAATTGAAATGACAAGTTTGATTTCTCCTATCGTACAAGTTTGTGATGCTATTTCAGGAGCGCGACCAGGAGCAAGACGTGAAATGGTGGAAGCATATATCGAACGCCTTCGCAACCTCGAAGACCTTGCACTTGAATATCCCGGAGTGACGAAGTCATATGCCATTCAAGCTGGACGTGAACTCAGAGTACTCGTAGAAAGTGACAAGGTCAGCGATTCCGAATCAGATCAACTCTCCACGGACATCTCAAATCGAATCATGAACGAGATGACCTACCCAGGCCAAGTAAGAGTCACTGTAATCCGAGAAAAACGAGCAGTAAGCATTGCTAGATAATCTCACAGTGAAGCATGACTGACCCCATTAAAGAACCTAAGTTTGGCGCTTCACTCAAGTGGCAAAGTGTCAATGTTACTGTTCAAGTCGTTCTTCAACTTGTTTTTATTGCTGCCCTGGCGCGACTTATCCCTACTGATGCGTTTGGCATCATGGCAATTGCTTTGGTCGTCGTCGGGTTTATTGAAATTTTCGCACAAGTAGGAATAGGACCTGCGCTGATTCAATATTCAAACGTCACAAAGGACCATAAAAAGACCGCTTTTGTGTTCAGTCTGGGGCTGGGGATTATTTTCTTTGTCGGAACATTTTTTGCCGCCCCAGCAATCGCATCCTTTTACAACCAACCTCTTCTGGTCGAGGTGTTAAGATGGATTGCACTGAGTTTCATTATTTCTGGAGCTTCTGTGGTCCCACGTAGCATGTTGATTAAAGAAATGCGTTTTAAATCGTTGTTCTTCTGCTCTTCAACTGCCCTGGTCTTGGCCAACTTAATCCTGGGCTTAACGTTGGCTGTGAATGGATGGGGCATTTGGGCATATGTCGCCGCACTTCTCACGCAAAATATTTTACTGGGCATTGGCTACTGGATTGCTGCACCTTCTCCCGTTGGGGTTCGGATGAACAAATCTGCTTTGCAAGAGATGGTCGGCTACGGTGGGCGAAGTACTTTGTTTAATATGATAAATTACGCAGCGGGAAAAGTGGACACCATGGTCGTAGGCGCCCAAACCTCCAATTGGACAGATATTGGCCTCTACGACAGATCATCCTATTTAATGGGACTTCCTGTCACCGTTCTCGGGAAATTGGGAGACAGTGTGTTATTCAGCGGCATGTCTATGATGCAAAAAGAGTTAGACAGACTTCGGACCACTGTCCTCGCTTCCGTTCACGCTTTGGCTCTTCTTGTGTTACCGCTTACCGTCCTCTTAATCGTTCGAGCTGAAGATGTCACTGTTTTGATTTTGGGAGACGATTTTCTTTATGCGACTCCGATTGTCACCATTTTATTTGGGTGTGTCGCACTCCGAAGCTTCATTAAAATTGGTGACGCGACAATGAGAGCGACTGATCACTTGAAGATTGGCGCGTTCATCAAACTGGGATTCCTGATTGCTGTGGGCGTTGGAGCATGGTGGGCAATGGAAGATGCCAATGTCATAAATGTGGCATGGGCCGTTACAATTGCGACCGCGCTTCAAGCACTCGCAATCGGCGCATGGATGGTCTTTGAAATGAAAATAAAGGGTTTAAGCCTCCTTCACAAATTGGTTCCCGGACTCATTCTGAGCGGCGCTGTTTATTTCGCGGCGTTCATCATCCAACACAACATCAACAATGAACTCTTGAGCAGTGACAGCCTTCCCGAAATCAAGCATGCAATTGTCATCGCTGCTCACATTTTATTGTCTGCTTTAATCACCATCCCCATCGTTATTGCACGTCCAGAAATGATTGACGGAGGTTCACCTGAACTTCGAAGAAATGTTTTTGGCAAACTAAAAACAGGCACATTACACACTCGACTCACACGTTAATTAAAAATTAAATATTACAACCTCATGAAAATGATTATTCTTATTTCTGCATCCGTATTGCTTCTTATAACAGGTCTTTTAGGCTGGAAAGCATATGCAGGATCTAACACCTACACCCCCATGAAAAGCCCCGTAGATTTTTATTCTTTGTCATGCAAAACATTAGATGGCGCAGACTTCCAATTTGAACAATTAAAAGGAAAGCGCGTCTTAATCGTCAATACCGCATCAAAATGTGGCTTCACAAAGCAATACAAGGGACTTCAGAATCTTCATGAGACCTATTCCGGAGATGATTTTGTCATCCTTGGATTCCCATGCAATGATTTCGCAAATCAAGAGTCAGGAACGGAAAAAGAAATCAGTGCGTTCTGCTCAGCAAATTTCGGTGTTGAGTTTCAGATGATGGAAAAAGTCAAAGTCAAAGGATCAAAAAAGCACCCAGTCTACGTTTGGCTGACTTCTGAGGCAGAAAATGGTGTGGGTGACCATTCTGTCAAATGGAATTTCCACAAGTTCGCAGTCGACGCACAAGGAAACTTGGTGGGATCAATGCGAAGTGGGGTCGAACCTTCTGATCAAGAAATCACAGATTTCGCTGCGGGAAAAGAATAAAGAATTCACATAGAAATGTCACAATCATTTATGACCTTTGTAAAAACTATATCTCGTTAATTTAACATGCGTAAAATCCATAATTTTTCTGCTGGTCCATGCATCCTCCCTCCAGAAGTTCTTCTTGAAGCCTCAGAAGCTGTAAAGTCTTGGGGAAGCGGCTTATCACTTATTGAAATGTCTCACCGTTCTAAGCCCTTTGTCGCAGTAATGGAGGAGACCAGAGCGCTCACAAAAGAATTGTTGGGCTTGCCAGATCGATTTGACATCCTTTACTTGCAAGGTGGGGCGAGTCTTGCCTTTTTAACTGCGGCATACAATCTTTTGCCAGAGGGTGGTTCTGCGGCTTATTCAGATACTGGAACTTGGGCCAACAAGTCCATTAAAGAGGCCAAGCATCTAGGCAACATTGAGGTTGTGGCAAGCGCAAAAGAAAGTGGTTACACTGGGATTCCAGTGACGCCTAAAGTGAATGAACAGCACAGTTACTTTCACTATACAAGCAACAACACGATTTATGGCACACAGTACAAGGGTGTCCCTTCAGAAGCTGGCGTGCCCTTGGTCGCGGATATGAGCTCTGACATTA
>CAJQPF010000161.1 GCA_905480095.1 uncultured Flavobacteriales bacterium | reverse complement strand
TAATGCTGGGCAAAAGCTTCTCATCAGCAACGACATCGGACGTGTGTTTTCGGATGCGTTTTATAAGGATGAGAGGGACAAAAAGTAATGCAGGGATGGCCCTCTAGATGACGAACGTCCAATTTGCGCCGTGCCATAATCCACTCACGACAAAGATGTCAGCGGCATTTCTAATGACTTGCCACTGTGAACCCCGAGATCCGCCAAGTGGGATGTATAAATAATCTCGAAACCATGTGCTGAGCGAGATATGCCACCGGCGCCAAAATTCTGCAATGTCTCTCGAGAAATATGGGAACCTGAAATTTGTAGACAGTCGAATCCCGAAGAGGCGACCTGTTCCGATTGCGATGTCTGAATAACCGCTGAAATCACCATAGATCTGGAAGGCAAAGTAGAATACGCCTAGCATGAGTGTAGGGCCAGAATACAATTCTGGCGCATCGAAAATTTTATCTGCGAGACGCGCACATGTATCTGCGACGACGACCTTTTTAAACATCCCCCAGAGCATGAGACGCAGGCCCGAAATGGCGAGGTCTTTGTCGAAAGTTCTAGACCGTTCTATTTGAGGGAGGAGTTTCGAAGCCCTTTCGATGGGACCAGCCACGAGTTGGGGGAAAAAACTTACAAAAGCAGCGAATGCGATGGGGTCGCGCGTGGGTTTAAGTTTGCCACGGTAAATATCGATGGAGTAGCTCAGGGTTTGGAATGTATAGAAACTAATGCCAACAGGAAGAATAATATTAAGAGAGGAAGCGTGCATCTCAACCCCCACTCCTGCCCATGCTTCTACCCAGCTTTCTATGAAAAAATTCGCGTACTTAAAATATGCCAGTAACCCAAGGTTTGTCAACAAGGAAATCGCTAGAAATAATTTTGCGCGTGCCTGAGAAACGGCCTTCTCTATCGCTCTGCCAGCAAAAAAATCTACGAAAGTCGAGAAAGCAATCAGACCTAAGAACCTCCAGTCCCACCAACCGTAAAAGATGTAGCTGGATATCACTAAAAGCGTATTCTGAAGTCTCAGATAATGCCTGCTTTTGGTCAGCATCCAGTACATCGCAAAAACGATGGGAAGAAAGATCAGAAATTCTGCGGAGTTAAATAACACGGATACAAATATGATGTATTAAGGTTTGGAAAGCGTCCTTCCTAATGCATTAGACCAGACCTCACTCCTTTCCTTTCTCCACTCTAAAGATTGCTGAGCGTCAAATACACGGTCAACCGACTTTGTCTCCAACAAGTCAGCCTGAGTGACGACCCCCATAGAAATTGCCGCCATAAAAGCAACGCCCGCAGCAGTCGATTCTATCAAAGCAGGTCGCACTACAGAAACCCCAAGCAGGTTTGCCTGGAATTGCATCAAGTAGTCATTTGCAGCCGCGCCGCCGTCAACCTGAAGCTTCATTAGAGAAATGCCTGAATCTTCCTGCATGGCATTTAAAACGTCCTGTGTAGAAAAGGCCAGGGACTCGAGCGTGGCTCTTATGATCGCTTTGCGATCTGTGTCTTGCGTAAGACCAAAAATGGCTCCACGTGCATGCGTGTCCCAGTAAGGGGTACCTAAACCGGCAAATGCAGGAACCACCACAACAGATGAGTGGGGATTCAATTCTGAATCGGCTTGGGCAATCGAAGAGGAGCGCGCGACATCTTCGAGAATATCTAACCCGTCACGAAGCCATTGCAATGCTGCTCCTGCAACAAACACACTTCCCTCTAAAGCATACGTCGTCACACCGTCTATATGCCACGCTACGGTGTTCAGAAGACCGGAAGGTGTGTCGGGAATTTGAGTGCCTGTATTCATGAGCATAAAACATCCCGTTCCGTAGGTGTTTTTTGCAGTTCCTGGAGTGAAACAACATTGTCCGAAAAGTGCGGACTGTTGATCTCCCAGAATTGCGGCGATAGGGATTGACCCATGAGACGCCGATGCGAAGTGACCGAACATTGAGGCGGACGGCCTCACCTCTGGGAGTATTTCCCGAGGCACCCTTAAAAAGTGCAACATCTTGGAATCCCATTCCATGGACTTGATGTTAAACATCAAGGTGCGGGAGGCATTCGACACATCGGTAGCATGCACCTTTCCATCTGTTAAATGATAAAGCAACCAGCTATCTATTGTTCCGAAACACAACTCTCCGCTTTCAGCCCGTGTTCTAGCTCCCGCCACGTGATCAAGAATCCATGCCACTTTCGTGCCTGAAAAATACGGGTCGAGCACAAGGCCTGTGGTTTGCTTGGTGTACTCGGCAAGGCCAGATGCACGGAGTTCGTCACATATGTCAGCAGTGCGCTTATCCTGCCATACGATCGCATTGTAGATGGGTTTGCCCGTTGACTTGTCCCAAACGACCACTGTCTCTCTCTGGTTTGTGATTCCCATCGCGAGAACCTCAGATCCCAGTAAACTTTCATGCTTGAGAATTTCCCCCAAAACCTGATACATGGAGTCAAGGATTTCCATCGGGTCGTGCTCAACATAGCCCGGTTGAGGATAGATCTGTGTAAACTCGGTTTGGGCCATTGCAAACACCTTCCCTTTGCTATCTAACAATACAGCCCTTGTGCTCGAGGTGCCCTGGTCAATTGAAACAATGAAATCGGACATGAGGGGTGACTTTGGGGGTGAGATTTATTATCTTTTGCAAAATAAGAAGCACCACCCAATATGCAAGCATACGATGTAGAAACTGACGACGGATTACGTTTAAATGTTCAGAAATGGAATGAAATCAAGACGCCAACTCGCTCGCTCATAATCATTCACGGCTTGGGGGAACACCAAAATCGTTACAAGCAGGTTGCTGCGCATTTTGTCAAAGATGGATACCAAGTATACACCTATGACCAAAGGGGACATGGGAAATCAGAGGGCAAACGAGGACATTCACCTGGTATTTCAGCAAATATTCGCGATTTAGAACGTGTCATCGAAAGTATTCCGCACGAAAATCTATTCATCTACGGACATAGTTTTGGTGGAAATGTTCTCGCCAATTTTCTCATCAGAAAAGATTGTGCATCCTTACGTGCAACAGTATTGACTGGATCTTGGCTTAGACTTTTCAAAGAACCTTCGAGGTTCGAGGTCGCATTAGCCACTGTCATGAATAAAATCTATCCGAAATACACGCAGGACAATCAAGTCATCCCCAAGACACTGTCTAACATTGAAAAAGTAGCTAAAGACTACGTCAATGACCCCTTAGTCCACAAGCAAATCACCGCGGGGCTATTTAAAAGCTTTCATGCAAGTGGACTGTATGCCATCGAAAACGCATCATACATCTCAACGCCCACACTGGTCATACACGGGGCAGACGACATCATTACACACCCCACAGGCAGCAAACAACTTGCGGAGAGAATGGGCGAATTGGCGACGCTTCGCATCTACGAAAACACGCAACATGAACTCCACAATGACCACATTGTTAATGAAATGTTGGCTGACATCAGCCTGTGGTTGGCTGATATAAAAATCACTCAATAATAGAGAACAACCATGGGAGACATCACCAACTACGCCATTCCGTTTTTCCTGTTCACCCTGTTGGTTGAGCTTTCGATAAGCCTATACGGCAAGCGAAAATTTTACACTACAAACGACACGTTTGCAAGTCTGTCGATGGGCATAGGAAGCATCGTTGCCTCATTGTTTTCTAAGGGAATTAAGTTCACTGTATTTACATTCCTATATACCTATCGAATTGTTGACATTCCCATGTTGTGGTGGGGGTTTATCCTCCTCCTGCTTGCTGACGATTTTGCGTATTACTGGTTCCACAGAATGAGCCATCGCATGCGTTACTTCTGGGCATCGCATGTCGTACATCACTCCTCTCAGAAATACAATCTCTCTACTGCCCTACGTCAAACCTGGACAGGTGAAATATCAGGCTCCTTCATGTTTTATGCATGGATGCCATTGGTCGGGTTTGAGCCAATCTGGATCCTTACAGCCCAGTCTACAAGTCTGATCTATCAATACTGGATTCACACAGAAATGATCGGCAAACTGCCAAGAAGGGTTGAATTCATCTTCAACACCCCTTCTCATCACAGAGTGCACCATGGAAGTGATTTGAAATACTTGGACATGAATTATGCTGGAATCTTAATTATTTGGGACCGAATGTTTGGCACATTTATCAAAGAAACAGACACACCTCGATACGGTTTGGTTCAAAACATTAATACCTACAACCCTGTTCGCATTGCTTTCATTGAATGGGGGGCGGTCATCAAAGACGTTTGGAGGGCGCCTGGATTATACAACAAGATCCAATACGTATTCGGACCTCCAGGATGGAGCCACGACGGATCAACATTGACCACTGACGAAATGAAAGCCGAATCAGAAAAGCCACATAAGACTACCTCTCCCACTTAATTTTCCTGTATTGATCTAGCTTAAGAATCTGTGCCAAATAAGAAAGCACCAATCTCAAAGTTTCACCTATAAACTTGGGCCGCCAGAGTAATAGCAGAAAAAACAGCGCCCCTGAAGTGCCGAAATGCCACACGCGGACATGGTTTTCAAACATGGCGACAAACGAAGCGATAAGGAAGAGGACAGGCGAGACATACTTCATGTATTTCTGACCATAAAGAAAGATGAATTGCTTTAAACCTATGCTGATGATCAAAGATTGATGTTCCCGAAGAAGCTGTACGAGTCCAGCTGTGATTCGTCCTTGACGTCTGCCACTGTAGAACAGGTCCCAGTTGACATCATTCACGATTGCTCTTGGCTCAAGTAGAACACGCTTGCCTGCCTTCATTACGACTAGCGCTCTGACAAGGTCGTCAAGTATCAAATCTGTGGGGAGAACCGATGTGAGCGACTTTCTGATGACATAAAGCGCACCGCACATCCCTGTGGTGGATCCTTTTCTGCTTTCGCGATGTTTCAAACCATTCATAAGTCGCCGCGTCGGAGATGCATCGCCCTCAAGTTCAAGCTGACTCGTGACAGCGCCAATGTGCGGGTCTGAGAGATGAGACAGCAAGAAGAATACCGCCTTTTCTGAAAATGTTTGTCTTACATCTGAACAAAGAAGAAGTGGATATTTAGCGTGCGAAATTGCGCGATTCAAAGCATTTGGCTTGCCTTTTCTTTCGGATATTAAATCATAGATTATTAGGTTTTTATCAGCCAAGTCCTGAAGTATTTTATTAGACCCATCGTCTGACCCATCGGAAACGACAATGATCTCGTACTTAGAGATCTCAGCGTCCTGAAACTGTGCGATGATTTCATATACTTTCCTACTGATGTGCTTGGACTCATTGTGACATGCAATGACCGCAGAAATTCCATCGAGCGCACCTGGGGATCTTGAATCAACACCTGAACTGGGTTGCACATCAGGCAGAATAAAAAGTCCCAAAAAATAATCCATAGCTGGAAGGATTATTAATGCCAAAACGATCAGATAGAGTATAAGTATCATTACTTGTACAAATCTACCTTACACAACATCAATGATTTCAATATTTCTGCCTTGAAAGTTGATCATTTGACCTTTTTGCTTTCCCATCATGGCAATACCCAATGGTGAACCGCCAGATATTGCATAGCAATCATCACCCAGAACATTGATCTTACCCAGACCGATAGAAATAAAGTAGTTGCCTTGACTTGTCACAACGAGGGCCCCAAGCTGAACGGAGGTGACATCAACTTCTAATGATATTTTTGACAGTTCATTTTTCAAAAACTGTGCTTTGTGAAGTTGAGCATTACTAAGCGCAAGTTCTCTCTCCATCATCGCCCTCCCCGTTTCATGCTTGTCCCCAGCAGTGCTTTTCGTAGCCGTATTCTTCGACTCTGTCGTGGCGTCAATTGCGGAAGTTGCTGAATTCACTTTTTCATCTACCAGCGAATAAAGCGCGTTCAAAAACAATACTTTTAATTCTTTATAATTCACATTACAAAACTACATGTAGCGTTCTAAAAGAATCGTAAATTTATGCCTCTAAGAAAAAAGATATATAACCAAGCTCGACACCATGACATTTAGAATATTCATTTATTCATTTGCCCTAGTCTTTTCTATCAAAAGCGCAGCTCAACATGTACCCCAGACAAACTACATGGTTCGGTCAGATATGCCCGATTGGGCCCAAAAAATGTATTCTGGAGAAGATGTCGCAGAGGATGTACGGGCAGGGTATGAGATTTGGCAAGCCAAAAACCCCACGATAAAAAATCAGCACACGCAATTCTACAAGCGTTGGATGAGGCAAATGCAATGGCCTCTCGTTCAACCCGAATCAGGGTATATTGAAAGAACTGAGCGCTCTAAAAACGATAGATTCTCAAGGTCGGGCAGCTGGACTGAGCTTGGCCCTTGGCATTATGATCCTGAAGTGGCGATGTATTTTGAGGTTCAATCACCTGGTGCTTGCCATGTATACACTGTGGAACAAGCCTATTCAAATCCAGACATCGTGTACTGCGGCACTGCAACAGCAGGCATGTACCGTTCAGAAGACAAAGGCATGAATTGGGATTTAATTTCTGGAAACCTTCCCGTAACAAGTGTGTATAGCATTGCCATTTCTCACGAGGATGCTGATCTAGTTTTTCTCGGGGCTGGAAATGGGGCATTATACAGATCAGAAAACGGAGGATCTACGTGGACGACGTGTGGTGATGTGACTTTTCAGAATACAGAAAGATGGTATAGAACACTCATGCTTAACGATTTGGGTCTTTTTGCAGCAACAGATCAAGGGCTTTGGTTTTCTGACGATTTGGGCAATACGATGTCGCTGATTTCAAGTGGTGAGTTTATGGAGCTTGATCAACATCCCACTGACACACATGTTATTTACACCGTAAAACTTCAAGGAGGGGGAACGCGATTTATGAAATCGACAGATGGGGGGATGACCTTTCAATATCTGGGTTTAGGGTGGCCTATTACACCGAGTGGAAGTGAACAAAAAAGGACGGAAATTGCCGTAACCGCAGCGAATCCTGATGCTGTTTTTGCCCTAGCCGCTGGGGAGACCCCTGAAGGTGGAGGGCTATACGGTTACTATGTATCCTACGATGCGGGAGAGACTTTTGAAATGGCATGTTGTGGAGATGCGCCTGGTGGCCCATGGCTTGCTGAAACAAACCCAAATATTCTGGGATGGGGCGAGGATGGTTCGAGTGACGGCGGACAGTATTACTATGACTTGGCTCTTGGCGCCTCTCCCACTGATGAAAACAAACAATTCGGTGCGGGAATTTGTGTTTGGAGAACAGAATCGGCTGGGGAATCATGGGATTTGAATGCGCATTGGGTCACCTGGGCCGGAGAGTTTACTTCCGACCGCTACACGCACGCAGATGTACATGATGTGAAATTTTTCACTCAAAACAATGGTGACGTCGATATGTGGGTCGCTTCTGACGGAGGACTGTACTACTCTTCTGACGAAGGAGATCACATTGAACCTCGGATGTACGGACTTCACGGGACCGATTTTTGGGGATGGCAAGCGGGGTGGCGTGCGAACAATGTGATGCTTGGGGGTACCTACCACAACGGGACGCTGATAAGAAATGACGACCTTTATTATCATGGTGACCCAGATGAAAATACTGGCAACAGTACACCAAGTGACACAAGCGGAGGCTGGTTGGCAGAGCTGGCGGGAGACAACTTCAGGGGATTTGTAAACCCTGGCGACCCCACTGTGGGATATCACGATGGCGGCGCATTTAAATTTTCAGAAGAACGTTTCGAGAGAATCTCCAACCTTTCGTTTGACAACTCTAAAAACCCAAACACCTCTTATTGGTTTGGAGAATATGGAAACTTCGAGTGGGACCCTGTATGCTACAATCGATTTTACTCTCCTGTCGGATCTGAACTTTGGAGAACAGACAATGGAGGCTCATCTTGGACATTGATTCATGACTTCGGTGGAGAGAAAATCATTTCAGTCCAAATACCGCCAAGCAGCCCGAGCACTATTTACGTTAGTCACAAACAGAACGGATCGCTTTGGCGCATCCACAAATCGACCGATTGGGGAGAGACATGGGAAAACATCTCCATCAACAATGCAGAGTCCAATTTCAATACAGACAGAGCTATTTATTTGGACACCGACGGCGTATCTGCTGACAGACTCTATGCCATATTATTAGGCACACAGGATGACTACAGTGTGTTTCAAAGTCAAGACGCTGGAGAAAGTTGGCAAAACCTCACGACAAACATCCTAGATAACGAACACATCATATCCATTGCCCACCAGCGAGGAACTGAAGGAGGACTGTACCTCGGGACGACAAGAGCGGTCTACTACAGAGACGACTCAATGTCGGATTGGGAACTTTACAATACTGGATTACCGCTCATCACACCTGCCACGTTTCTGCAACCTGATTATTGTGGCGGTGCGATTAGAACGGCAGGCAGCAGAAGTGTACACGAGAGCCCATTCTACAGTCCCTCGTCTATAGAGGCCGGGTTTATGGCTGACAGAACAGAGATAAATCTGGCGTCGCCATGCACAACGCCTCCCGTTCATTTTACCGATGTGAGTGTGGCAAAATGTGAGGGCACGACATATGTTTGGACTTTTGAAGGAGGAGAACCATCCGAAGCTACTGGCCCAGACGCATATGTGAGCTACACCGAACCTGGAAATTACAGTGTATCACTCACGGTGACTCAGTCTGACGGTGAGACAGGAAGTGTGACAATGAACGATGTGATCAATGTCATCGCCGATGACGTCGTGCCTTCAGAAGGCTTTAATGAA
>CAJQPF010000160.1 GCA_905480095.1 uncultured Flavobacteriales bacterium | reverse complement strand
GCTATACTCCTGACTATGGAGTTGAGCCCATCCTTGAATACATCCCAGAGGGTGCAATTGTCTGGTGTCCATTCGATGACCAGACCAGTGAGTTTGTAAAGCAGATCTCTAAGCAGAATACTGTAGTGGCTTCTCATATTGATGAGGGTAAGGACTTCTTTGAGTACGAGCCTGAGGAGTGGGATGTGATTGTTTCTAATCCGCCCTTCACCAACAAGCGGAAGTTCTTCGAGCGGGCTCTGTCATTCAACAAGCCATTCGCTTTGATTATGACCAACACTTGGTTGAATGACTCTGCTCCAAAACAGTTGTTCAAGGACAGAGATCTACAGCTTTTGATGTTCGACAAGCGTATGAAGTTTGTTTCGCCTGACGGCAGAGATAATAATAAGATTACGTTTAGCAGCAGTTATTATTGCTGGAACTTCCTACCCAAGCAAATCATTATGAAGGAACTGAACGTCCCTCGCAAGACTACAAAGGTAGCTCTTAATGTGGTATAATGATGATGATCCTGATTGGATAGTGATTGCTGCTGCAATTGCTGTAGTCCTAGCCATCGGCTCAATCCTAATGAAACTTTTTGGAATATAAGAATGAAAGAATTTATCATTACCATTGGCTCAATGATAATATATTATGCCGCAGGTTTGTGGATACTTAATTTATATAATAACAGAAAGAAGAACTAATGAATATCGGTGATAAGTTAACAACAAAGAAGCACGCTTTTATTTTCCATTTCCATAAGGGAGGTGGAGGTGCTCAACTAGCCAAGCGAGGACGCCCAGGTTTATATACCAGAAGAGCAGGAACTTGGAGACGAAATAAATATGTTTCTCTGAATCAAAGCTCTGCCCGCAAATCTCCTCATGGCGGCTTTTACGGTGATGATCTTCAATGCTACGGGGAGCATCGTTTTGAGCCAGGGGAATTGATCGGCGAGATCGTCGGCATCAACGACGAATTCATTGACGTGATCATTGAGTCCAACAACTTCAACACAGACTTGGAAGCACCCTTTAGAATCTCGATGGGCATCAAGCTTGACGAGCACACTACGGATGCCTTCACGACCGTGCAAGAAGAGTGAATTGAAAGGCACAACAAAAAAGAAATGATTAGGACAACACAAGACGACGCAAGGGAAAATGCACAGATTAAACTATTCGATCTAACACCGCTACAAGGAAGGTCAAACAAATACATTCCAGACGCTACACTAATCGTGGATGGTACTGAGCATAAGATTGAACTGAAGACTTCTGATGTAGTAAAGAAGCAGGTATCAACAGCGAGGAACCTGACACTACCAAAGCTCGATGAGTATAGAAAGGTTCATTGGGTGTTCTCTCAATACCAAAAGACTGAAGAAGGGTTTGAGTTCACGGGCGAGCATTACTTTGCTCGTGGAAGCGATCTTGAGCCATGGTTAGAAAAGCAAAAAGATAAGCTCTTGTGGGGCACTAAAACTTATGCCGGCTTGGGTCACTGGGAACAGGTTCAATCACTTTGCGAGGGGCAGATTGATCCGACAGTGATTGAGCGTCTCGACAATGTTCTGCGGAAGCGAGCAGGATTAAACGACCCCAAGATTGGCTGGGCGACAGTTAAGCAACTCTGTACTAAGATTGATCCTGCTCGACCAACGGAGCACTTGCGAGAATTGATAGCCAATTTAACCCGAATTGAAGGCACAACAAAAAAGAAATGAAAACAACCCAGACGTGAGAGATAGAGAGGATTGTTGGAGTAGTGATTATTACGGAGAAGAGAAATGAACGATGAACAAGCAATCGAGCAAAAAGTAAAAGAGCTTGAAGAACTCTTTGAGAGAGGATACAACTTTGAGTTCCTTAATCGAACCAAAACCCTCTGTGAAGAACTCGGCGATGAAAACGGCGCTATCGCATTGACAAGAGTGGCGCATCTTCTATCACCAGCGATGGAGAGGTTAACTGGGAATAGATGCCAGATAAAACACCCAGATTACTATAAGGAAGAGAAATGAGCGATAATAAAGATACAAAAGGTAACCACCCAACAACAAGTGAGGATAGTTTGGAACTAAGAATCAAAGAACTTGAGGAGCAGCTTGAATGGGAAGTTGAACTCAAGAAAGCCTTGCTGAAAAAGCAAGAAGAATGGTGCCAGTGGAAGTTGGAAATGCAAGAAGAACTCGCAGCGGCGAATCACTGCTGGAAAGAGTGCAGCGATAGGCTTGACTGGCTCGAAGACAGAATGGCACCAGAAAATGCAGGAAAATCATTTGTGATTGAACTTTGTGATGATTATCGAGATAGGTTCTTCGAAATAAAAGAAGATGGCATTCAACCCCCATCCAAAGGAAGATCCAAAGCAGCAAAAACTGCGAGAGAGAGGAACACCGAATCGGCCAAAGAAATGGCAGAACGATTGGGAATGGAGCCGCCAACCAAAGAAGAGCAAATGGCAAACTTAAATCATAACTTGCGAGAGTTAGATAAATGAATGACGAAACCGTATTTATCCAAATTGATAAACTCCGAGAACAAAATCGGGAACTAAAAAAAGAAATCATTAAACTCAAATCCCTCAATCGCAGAGCAAGCGAAGAGATTAGAGATCTTGACGATATGATTATCAAAAGCATCGAGGGCAATAAAGTAATAGAATATCCAGAAGAAGATAAGGCATACTTCGCAGGTTTCTCATCTATTAATCTCCTAAACCGACTTGATGGAATCACAAATGGTGGCTATGTTGAGAACTATGACGATCTAAATCTGGAAATGAAAACCTTAGATGGTTGGTATCAGTTTGATCATCCCAGCTTTTATGTTCCATTAAACTGTGCAAAATGCCAAGGCTCTGGATGCGATTTATGTCCTTCGGGACGGGATAAGCACCCACCAGAATGCAAATGGCATAAAGATTGGCACGCTTGTGATTGCGGAGCATTTGATGAGAAAGATGATGAGGTAACTACTTGTAGTTTCTGTGGAATCCGGCGTCCAATCAGAGAAGATAATGGCGTATTCATTTGCGAAAAATGCGATAGAAGAGAAGAAGCGATGAGAGATTTCAAATGCCCCGAATGTGGAGATCCAGAGTTTCGATGCCATCATGATGAGGATGAAGAATAAAATGATCACAGAGAGTAAAGTAAAGAAAACAACGGGATCGGGGCAGCACATCTGGACAGACGTTGCAGAGGCACACCTAAATGATGCCCAAATCGATGATGGTTCCGACGTGATTGTAACCAGCAAACGTGGAAAGATCGTAATCCAAAAGAAAGGCGCATCTTTATTCGATAGAATCAAGAAGCTTATAGGACTGTAAAAGAAGAATAAATGAAAACAACATCACTTAAAACCATCTACCTCACAGCAGATGAGTTAAAACAATCTATCGTGGAATATCTTGCAAAGGAACACGAAGATCTAGCACAACATCTTTATGATAACGAGTG
>CAJQPF010000159.1 GCA_905480095.1 uncultured Flavobacteriales bacterium | reverse complement strand
GCATTCATATTTGCACCATCCATGTACACTTGACCTCCATGCGCATGAATGGTCTCTGTGATTTCTAAAATCCCTTCCTCATACACACCGTGCGTAGAGGGGTAAGTGATCATAATTGCACTCAGGTTTTCACTGTGCAGTTCAGCCTTCATTTTAAGGTCATCTATATCGATGTCCCCATTTTCCTGACAACCTACGACGACGATACTTAATCCTGCCATGACTGCACTGGCGGGGTTTGTGCCATGCGCACTGGAAGGAATAAGACACACTTTTCTATGTCCCTCCCCCCGGCTTTCATGGTAGGCCTGAATCACCAACATCCCTGTATACTCTCCATTTGCACCGCTATTGGGTTGTAGCGTAACACGATCAAAGCCTGTGATTTCAGCCAAATCCTCTTCTAAGTTTTTCAGGATTTCTATCATCCCCCTCGCTTGGTTTGGTGGACAGAACGGATGAAGCTCAGCGAATTTATACCATGCAATAGGAAGAAGTTCTGTCGCTGCATTGAGTTTCATCGTACATGATCCCAAAGGAATCATTCCATGAACCAAAGAGAAATCTTTGTTCTCAAGATATTTGATATATCTCATCATGGCCGTTTCAGACCTGTAAGAATTGAAGATGACATGATCGAGATAGTTCACTTCCCGATAGAGGGTGCCGAAAAAGGCCCGATCGACGCCCACACCCCGAACAATGGGCACACCAAATGCAGAGCAAAGATTTGTAAGGTCTTCGATATTTGTTCTTTCATTCAGAGAAACACCTACATGCTCCCCATCGTTGAAGTATCTGAGATTAATCTTGAGTGCAGTGGCTCTTGCAATTAAAGCGTTAATTTCATCCTCACCTCCCTTTACATGAATTTTAAGTGTGTCAAAGTAGCAGTGGTTGACGACGGTCATTCCCGAATTTGAGCCCAAAGCTGTAGCGAGTGATTTCGTCCGCAAATGAATTCTCTCAGCAATTGCTCTGAGGCCATGCGGCCCATGATAAACGGCGTACATCGATGCCATAACTGCAAGGAGGGCTTGGGCGGTGCAAATATTTGAAGTTGCTTTGTCCCTGCGAATATGTTGCTCTCTGGTTTGTAAGGCCATTCTCAAAGCAGGGTTTCCGCTTCGGTCAATACTCACCCCGATTATTCTTCCAGGAAAGTTTCTCTTGTAACGTTCATCTGCTGCAAAAAATGCGGCATGAGGCCCTCCATAACCCATCGGAACGCCAAATCTTTGTGAGTTTCCGACCACGACATCGGCACCCATTTCACCTGGACTCTTCAACATAAGCAGTGCCATGAGATCCGTTGCCATCACCACTTTGACATCTGACTCATGTGCCAAAGAAACCAAATCCTCAAGGTTTTCTGCTTCTCCATTCGCATCCGGGTATTGCAACAAACAGCCGTACATGTCATCTGAAAACATCCACTCCGAACGAGGTCGTCTGAGAAGATTGATTCCTAAAGATGACGCCCTGGTCTTCATCACATCAAAAGTTTGGGGATAAACAGCTGTGTCAACAAGAAAGGTGTTTGCACCGGATTTTGCTTGCACTCGAGGTCGCGCTGAAAACAGCATTGCCATCGCTTCTGCTGCTGCCGTACCCTCGTCGAGCAACGACGCATTTGCCATTTCTTTTCCTGTAAGATCACACACCATTGTTTGGAAGTTCAACAAAGCTTCAAGTCGGCCTTGAGCAATCTCAGCTTGATAAGGCGTATACGCAGTATACCAACCCGGATTCTCCAAAACATTTCGACGTATTACACTGGGGACTTCCGTAGGGTAATACCCCATCCCTATGTAATTTCTAAATGTTGTGTTTTTTGAAGCGAGTTCATCTAGATGTTCTAGATACTCGCTTTCCGTCAATGAAGTCGGGAGAGTTAAGGGTTCCCTAAGTCGTATTGCCGCAGGAACGGTTTTGTCAATAAGTTCTTCGATTGATCCGCAGCCAATGGCTGAGAGCATTGATTTTTGGTCTTCAAAACGAGGACCCATATGCCTTGAGGCAAAACTTCCAATTTCCATGTGAAGAAATCTAAAAATTGAGCAAATAAAAAAACAAATATATCTTGAAGGTTGCGAAACATCATCTTAAGAGATGTATTTCTCACCTTTGCATTATGCAACTTATTAAGATCCTGGGATTTTCTCATATTGTCATCGCATTTGGGGCTGGAGTAACTGTTTATTTGTCTGGATTTGCATTGGGCTTGGAAGGGCGTTTTTTTCAAGCGGCACTTATTGTTAGTGCCTTAACAGGACTCGGATATACAGCACAGCGATTCATAAAAACCATGTTTTTCCCTTCATCGGCTCACGCAGAAAAAAACGCATATATGAAGCGCTACGGGATAAGGTTGTTGATTCTTTGGGCCGCAATCGTGTCTGGGGCTTTTTTATTTGTGAATGTGACACTCTCAAGTTCGACGATTCTCGTCGGTCTCTTTTTAATCACAATAGGGCTTATGTATGCTTTGGTTCCTGTGAGAGAAATGGCCTATTTAAAATTACCCCTCATTTCTTTGGTGTGGGCCATCGCCACAGTCATACTCCCCGTTTTCTTAACAGGGATAGAAAATCATATAGATATGTATACCGTTTGGGCCATCGTCCTTTCGCGGGGATTATATATTGCGGGCCTGACCATTCCTTTTGATGTGAGAGATCTCGACATAGACCGATTGGATATGAAAACGGTGCCACAAACAATTGGGGTTGCTTCATCTTTATACTGGGCAATGATGCTTGTCGGGACTTCGGCACTTGTGTGGTTTGGACTCGCTGCATCACACGCTATTAATGGCTATGTGGGTATTGCATTAGGCATACATGCTGTCGTCACAATGCCCTTTGTTTCTCCATCTTTTGCTGGAATAAATCGACATGAAATCTATCACACCATCGTCCTAGACGGAATGCTTTTGATACAGCTTTTTGCGTTACCGATTAGCACGTTCTGTTTCATTTAGCATCATGTAAATTTGCACCATGAAGTCCACTCTTCCAACAATAGATTCTGCGCGTGCATTAGATGCATCTGATCCTTTAAGTAAATTCCGAGAACAATTTATTATTCCACAACACAACGGAAAGGACACGTTGTATTTTACAGGCAACAGTTTGGGGCTACAGCCTCGTGACGCCTCTAAGACTTTACAAATAGAACTTGATGATTGGGCTGAATTAGGCGTAGAGGGACACTTCCGTGCACGTCATCCATGGATGCATTATCACGAGCTTTTCAGTGAAAGGCTCGCGCCCATTATGGGTGCCGAGCCATCTGAGGTTATTGCGATGAACGCGCTAACTGTCAACCTGCACCTTTTACTCGTAAGTTTTTACCGTCCCTCAAAAAAGCGAACGAAAATTATCTGTGAACTTAAAGCCTTTCCTTCGGATCGATACACGCTTGTCAGTCAAATTCGTTTTCATGGGGGCAATCCAGATGAAGATCTTATTGAAATTGCGCCAAGAGACGGAGAGCATCTGCTTCGGATAGAAGATATTGAAAAAGCGATTTTTGATGCCGGAGAAACGCTCGCAACTGTGATGATCGGTGGGGTGAATTATTACAATGGACAGTTGCATAATCTTGAACGAATTACAAAAGCTGCGCACCAAGTAGGTGCGCTTTGTGGATTCGACCTCGCGCATGGTATCGGCAATGTGCCATTCAAACTTCATGATTGGGGCGTCGATTTTGCATGTTGGTGCAGTTATAAATATTTGAACTCCGGTCCTGGGGCCGTTGGGGGTGCTTTTATACATTCACGTCATCACACGACCGAACTTCCACGTTTTGAAGGGTGGTGGGGTCACGATAAGCATTCGCGTTTCAAGATGGGGCCAGACTACGCAAGTATGGGGACAGCCGAATCGTGGCAACTTAGCAATGCTCCCGTTCTAAACATGGCAATCCACAAGCTTTCACTTGATATTTTTGAATCTGCTGGAGGAATGAATGCCTTGCGAGAAAGATCCATTCGACTCACTTCATTTTTAGAAAAAACGATTCATGCTGTCGCATCTTTGACAGGAACAAATCTGCAAATTCTCACCCCCTCAAATCCCGAAGAACGCGGATGTCAACTTAGTATCGTTGCACATGGACAGGGTCGTGATCTTTACGACAAGCTTTCTGCATCGGGTGTCGTGGTTGATTGGCGTGAACCAGACGTTATTAGGATGGCGCCTGTGCCGCTTTACAATTCTTTTGAGGATATTGCACGGTTTGGACAAATCCTCAGTGATGCACTCAAATGAATCGATAAAAGCAAACTATTGACCTCGGACTTCCTCGTCTAGCCATTGTATTTGGTGGCGCCAATCTGCTTTCACTTTTACTTTGGTATTCAACAATTGTGCGGCTTCTGGAGACTTCCAATTGGATAGGTTCACTGATTCCCAAGATCCATTTTTATTCGAATCCCCTTTCCATTTTAAGCTGTAAGTTCCGGGTGTAAGATCTTTAAAGATGGCTTGGCGACCTTCGGTGAGTTCAATTTCTTGTGTCACCTCTCCATTTGCAGAAAGAAGTTGTAGCCACCCTTCCTTATGGATGATCACCTCTATTTCTCCGAGCTCATTGCTTTGAAAGATGCTCCATTTAAAAGATGAAGTGTCTTGCAACTCCTGTGCTCCTTGACCTTTCACAGCACCGGGCAGGAGCATAATTTCAAAGCTATTTCCCCTTGTAAACGGCCCTGCGATTTCGATTGAAAATGGATTGTTTTCTTTTGTCCAAATCGAATCTATTTGAACCAATGAAGAATCCATTCCAGTGACAACAAAAAGACTGTCAACCATCCCTTCTATCGGACGCGTAAATTGAATCTCCACCTTATTTGTTGTTACGATTTTACCGCCTGGACCTTGTGTGGCTTCAAAAGCTTCTGCATCCTCAATCTTTATTTCAGAGACAATCAAAGTATCTATTCCAGACCAAACGACAGAATCGTTTTCGATTTCATCTCCCCATACCCATAAATTTACCCCTTCAGAATGGTGCTTTTGACCACCTATCGATAAAGAGTCGCTGGGTGTAAGTGTCTGACTCATTTCTATTTGGACCAAGCCCAAAGAATCTCTCGCAGATTGAACAAAGTACTTGACGACAGACAATGGAGTCTCCTGGATCCTTATGTTTTGTTTCAAAGTATCATGTCCGGTCACCGCTATCATATCCTCGAAAATACCCAATGACTCCCCTGTGGTCCAATGATAATTTCTGTCTTGATCATCAACGGCCATCACCCGATAATTTCCTTCAGGCAAATACATAATCATGAAGCGTCCTTGTACATCTGTGGTTCCCATAAATTTGGGATTGATCCCAGTTGCGATGGAATCCGCTGTCACATTTGAATCAAATAAGAAAATTCTCACCCCTGACATCGCAGCCCCAGAAAATGCATCCACAACTGTTCCACTCAAAGACAGCGTGTCCAAATCCGCACCCGTAGAGAAAGCATGTATCAAGTTTTTTGTGGGATTTCCTTCGTGGAGGTCAATCACCGCATCCCCAAATTGAAACACGTAAGTCACGTTGTCAATTAATGGCTCAAGCCAAGTAAATGTGACTGTTTTACCACGCATACGCCACTGAATCGGTTTTGAGAGGGGGGGCGAAATAAGGAGCTGTGTGCTAAGGTCGCGCACATTGACATATTCATCGAATATCAGTTCAATTGTTCCTCCTGCCTCTACAGAAATATCTGTTGTGCCAAGTGCTGGAGACATGGAAATTAATTCTGGAGGCGTTATATCAATCTCACCGCCAGATGGAACACCCAATTGAGCGCATGACATGGTGAAGAGATAAAGAAGTATGATCCCTAAAATCTGTGTCCCTATCCTTGCCATTGTGCCTCAATAATTTGGACGACATCTTCCAGGATTTTAACATCCGAAGAAGAAAACCCATTTAATTCAACACTGTCAATATCTAACACCCCGACCACGACTCCGTCATACATCATGGGAATCACCACTTCTGATTGTGAGCGCGAACTACACGCAACATGACCTTTAAAGCTCGCCACATCGTCAACGACAATGGTTTCTCTCAAAGCCCATGATTTGGCACATACCCCACGGCCCAAACTCAACCTTGTACAAGCGACAGGCCCTTGAAACGGTCCCAGGACCAATTCGTTTTTTGCTTTATCTACAAGATAAAACCCTACCCAATGCCACGATGTCGCACTCATCAAGAGGGCCGAGATGTTCGCAAGGTTTGCCACAACATTCTCCTCCCCAGCAATAAGTGCACGTACCTGATCTACTATGTCTGATTGTAATCGCATCTGTGTCTTTGGCAAATATACTCCCTCATCAAGCCATAGCAAGAACGACTGCACCCACTACTTTTCGACCTTGTTTTTCTAAAATATCTCTACAGGCCCTTAGCGTTGCGCCAGTCGTCAAAACATCATCGACAAGTATGACAAGACGAGAATCTGAGTTCACTTTGTAATCGCATCCATAGGTCTGTTTTAACACTTCTCCACGCTCCTGTCTACTCGATCCCGTTAAGGATTTACCATGCTTGACACGCAGCAGTGCGCCACCATCAACCTCGATTCCCCAAACCTCAGCCAAGCCATCTGCAAAAACCTTTGCTTGGTTATATCCTCGCTGCAATCTTCTTTTCCAATGAATGGGGACAGGTGTCAAAACTGACCCCTTCGGAGGAGGAGGCCACCTGCAAGCCATCCACCTCCCAAGTCCCTTAATGCATTTCGGATCGCCTCCGTATTTGCATCTGTGGAGTATGGCTCTTGTTCCTGAATCCCGAAGCCGGAAACCCACTGCGATCCACTCCGTATAAAATCGTTCTCGAAATAACGTGATTGAAGTCATGTCTGTTTCGAAAACACCCCAGTTCATCACGCAAAAACTGCACACTCCAGCAATATGGGTTTCAAACGGAATAGGTTCAGCGCACTTGAGGCAAGTCAGCGGTGCAATCCCTTCGAGTAATGCTTGACATAGAAATTTTCTCGTTAATATCATTCCTACAACAATCGAATGAATATCGTTGCTTTATTCGTGTAATTCACAAGTGTAGGGGTTAGATTCGTAGCGTGAAGTTTGGAAAACTCGAGACACATCAGGAACTTGAAGGCATCGACTGGACGTTGCCCGAATGCCACATTGAGTGGAAGACGATTGAACACAATGACAATCCAAGTCAGTGTTCAACAGTTATAAGGACTGGGGGTACAATGTGGACTGTGAGGCCTTGGAGAGGAAAGGTTTATCCCAAGCAAGATCCGATGCGAACGTGGGCCGGTCACTATGGAAGACAATTCGGGTCTCTCGAATTTAATGCGACACACTATCGGATATATACCCCTGAAAAGATGGCAGCATGGGCTGATGAAATGCCCGACGGCTTTATTTTCTGTCCCAAGTTTCCCGCGATAATTTCTCATTACAGACGGTTTGGAAATTGCGAGGGGCCGACAGACGATTTTATTGCTGGAATCTCAGCACTTGGCAACAAACTTGGCACTGCATTTTTACAACTGCCTCCCCATTACGCACCCAAGCACAGTGCGAAACTTGGGGATTATTTAAAAGCTTGGCCGAGGGATTTGAAAATGGCCATTGAATTTCGTCACCCGGACTGGTTTGCGGGAGGAAAAGATGCTGAGGCGATGTGGAAACTGTTGTCAGAACTGGGTATAGGTGCCGTAATTAGCGATACAGCGGGCAGGCGAGATGCTTTGCACATGAGACTGACCACGAAATTTTTAATCGTCAGGTTTGGAGGGTATGATGGTCACAAATCCGATGAGGAAAGGTTAAACCTTTGGGCAAAGAGAATCTCTCTATTGGCAAAAAACGGGACGCCTCTTGAATCATTCGACTTGCTGGTTCACACCACTGACAGTGTTCAAACTCCCGAAACATGTCGCCTATTTTCAAAACTAATCAAGGAAACGTGTGGCTTAAAAATCAAGACGCCAAAAGAAATCTTATCGTCTGACTAGCCGTGACACTTCTTGTACTTCTTCCCAGAACCACATGGTCAAGGAGAATTGGGCTGAACTTTCTTCTCTGTACGAATTGGAGCTACGGGCTTGGGACGTGCTTGACCCTGAGACATGCCTGGTTGTCCAGGAGAGATCATACCCCCTCGTGAAGCGCCTCCAGCCAAATTTTGCTGCGCGATGTTTTGCACCCCTGCTTTTGAGGTCGTTCCCAATGGAGTCACGGCTTGCCTTTTTGCCTGACGAACTGGCTGTTCACCTGTGTTTGTGGGGATCGTACATTTCATCAAAAAGGATGCAACCTCAGCATTTATCTTTTGAATCATCTGTTTGAAAAGCTCATACGACTCAAACTTATAAATTAAAAGGGGGTCTTTCTGCTCATGGCGGGCATGCTGCACATTTGTTCGCAGGTCATCCATAGATCTGAGATGCTCTTTCCAATGTTGATCAATGATGACAAGGACAATTTGTTTCTCCAAGGTTTTCATCACACTTTGCCCCTCAGAAGCGACACTGTCGTGAATGTTTGCACTTATTTGAATCGTCTTGCGACCATCTGAGAATGGCACGAGGATGTTTTCGAAATCGTTTGTGTCATCATCGTGCACTTTTTGAATCACAGGATGGGCTCGTCTCGCCAAGTCTGCGATTTTATCTCTGTAGTGCGCTTCCGATTTTTGATAGCATAAATAAACCAAATCATCAGTGCTTGACGATTCAAAGTCTCGTTCAGAAACTGGCGCTTCCATGCCAAAATTAGAAAGCATTGCAAATCGAAAGCCGTCATAATCTTTATTCAGGTGGGTTGAATCTACATTTCCCTCCACCAATTCAAAGAACATATTTGCAATATCAGTCCTGATTCTCTCTCCCTTCAGTGCATTTCTTCTGCGCTTATAAATCACTTCACGTTGCGCATTCATCACGTCATCATACTCAAGAAGACGCTTGCGAATCCCAAAATTGTTTTCCTCTACTTTCGTCTGGGCACGCTCAATAGATTTCGAGATCATTTTGTGTTGGATGACTTCGCCGTCTTTATGTCCCATTCGATCCATCATCTTCGCAACGCGGTCGGATCCGAAAAGACGCATTAAATCATCTTCTAAAGAGGCATAGAACTGAGACGAACCTGGGTCTCCTTGACGTCCGGACCGACCTCTAAGTTGTCTATCTACACGACGTGAGTCATGACGTTCTGTTCCGACAATGGCCAGACCACCATCTTCTTTCACTTGTTGACTTAGCTTAATGTCTGTACCACGACCAGCCATGTTTGTCGCGATGGTAATGGTCCCTGCTTGACCCGCCCGTGTGACTACTTCAGCCTCCTGCTGATGACGTTTTGCATTTAGAACTTGGTGATCCAGTCCGCGCATATCAAGCATTCGAGAGAGCAATTCTGACACTTCGACTGTTGTGGTTCCGACAAGAACTGGACGACCCGCTTGACTCAAAATGGACACATGGTCAATGACAGCATTATACTTCTCTCTCTTTGTCTTGTATACAAGATCCTCTTTATCTTCTCGTGCAATAGGTCTGTTTGTGGGGATGACCTTGACATCTAATTTGTAAATATCCCAAAACTCGCCCGCCTCAGTCTCCGCTGTACCTGTCATCCCAGCCAACTTGTGATACATCCTGAAGAAGTTCTGCAGGGTTACTGTCGCATAGGTCTGTGTCGCAGCTTCAATTTTTACGTTTTCTTTTGCCTCAATCGCTTGGTGAAGTCCATCTGAATAACGACGGCCGTCCATAATACGACCTGTCTGCTCATCGACAATCTTCACCTTATTATCCATGATCACGTACTCGATATCCTTTTCAAATAACGTGTATGCTTTCAGCAGTTGATTCATCGAATGGATGCGTGATGATTTCACCCCATAATCTTGCATGACCTCTTGCTTCTTCGCGAGCTTCTCATCATCAGATGCTGAAGAGTTGTCGACGTTTACAAGCTCTGTCGCAATGTCCGGCATTGTGAAAAACGCATCGTCATCCATCCCTTGCGTGAGAAAGACAATTCCTTTTTCTGAAAGTTCAATCTGATTCTGTTTCTCGTCAATCACAAAGAAAAGTTCGGCATCTGCCTTATGCATTTCCTTTTGATTATCTGCGAGATAAATCGCCTCAACTTTAAGAAGCAATTGACGCATTCCTTCATTGCTGAGGAACTTAATCAGCGGCTTGGACTTAGGTAGTCCTCTGAACGCTCTGTAAAGCGCAAGCCCAGCAATTTCTTTTTCCTCTTTGGACAGATTGTCCTTTAAAAGATGCTTCGCCTCTATCAAGAAGGCTTGAACTGCTTTTTGCTGTACCTGAAGCAGCTTGACAACCATCGGTTTGAGCGCTTCAAATTCTTGCTCATCCCCTTTGGGAGTAGGTCCACTAATAATAAGAGGTGTTCTCGCTTCGTCAATAAGTACCGAGTCGACCTCATCCACAATGGCATAGTGATGTCGGCGCTGCACGAGCATCTCTGGCTTTTGCGCCATGTTGTCTCTCAAATAATCAAATCCAAACTCATTGTTTGTGCCAAATGTGATATCACATTTATAAGCCTCGCGTCGCGCCTCACTGTTTGGTTGATGCCTGTCAATACAATCTACTGTCAAACCATGGAATTCATAAATAGGCCCCATCCACTCCGAGTCCCTGCGTGCCAAATAATCATTCACCGTCACCAGATGCACTCCTCTTCCTGTAAGGGCATTCAAGAAGACAGGAAGCGTCGCCACCAGCGTTTTTCCTTCACCTGTATGCATCTCTGCAACACTTCCTCGATGTAAAGCAACGCCACCCACGAGCTGTACATCGTAGTGAACCATGTCCCAAGAAACATCTGAGCCAGCTGCTTTCCAATGTTTTGACCAATACGCTTTACCTCCTCTTATGGATACCATATCACGAGATGCAGCAATGTCTTTGTCATAATCTAAAGCGGTGACTTCGACATCCTCTTCAGCAGAAAAGCGTTTTGCCGTTTCTTTCATGATTGCAAACGCTTCGGGAAGAATTTCTGCCAAAACAACTTCGAGCTGTTCATTGATTTCTTCTTCGAGTTTATCTACTCGAACAAAAACGGCTTCTTTCGCATCGAGGTCTGACTCGGGCATAGAAGCTGCTTGTTCATATAAACCGTCTATTTCGTTTTGCAGTCCAGATACAAAATCTGTGATCCGAGCACGCAGCGATGAGGTTTTCGCACGAAGTTCATCTGCAGATACTGACAGAAGTTCCTTTTCGGCGATTAGTATTTCATCGACGATTGGCTGAATTTCCTTCAGATCGCTTGATGATTTGTCACCAAGAAATATTTTTAAAAGCCCTTTAAGCATTGTGCAAAAGTACGCAACCAAAGCCTCACATAGAACGCATTTAACTGCGGTTTTATTACGCGAAAGATATCATACCAAAAAACCATGGTTTTTATTCAAAAAAACATCCTCTCTCCGATTCCAATACCTTTTTTTAGGGATTTTTTTTCTCTTCCGATATCCTTATCGTTTGATGTACAGGGACTTAGTATAAGTTATTAACAAGAGTGTTAAAAACTAGATGCAACTGAGAGCAAAATAGTCTTGTGTATTACGTTTCTTTGAGATGTCGATAAGCACCCCCTTTGTGAGGTTCTGTAGACACCCAAAACTGTATTCATTAAGCGCCTTAAAGTCAATAGACATGGACCACCCCACCGCCAATATTAACGACCTCGAAAACGAGAAAACAACGAACGTCATGGAAACGCAAACCGCGATTGAAGAGGTCCTGCCCGAAAACACAATGGTGACTGAACCCATCCTTACGGACAATCCCAACCGATTTGTTTTGTTCCCGATTCAGCACGATGACATTTGGGCAGAATACAAGAAACAAGAAGCGAGCATATGGACCGCAGAGGAGATTGATTTGTCATCGGATCTTGTCGACTGGAATGACAAACTAAATGACGACGAGCGTTTCTTCATCAAAAACGTACTCGCGTTCTTTGCTGCCTCAGATGGTATTGTGAATGAAAATTTAGCGGAGAACTTTGTCGCGGAAGTTCAATACACAGAGGCGAAATTCTTTTATGGTTTCCAAATAATGATGGAAAACATTCACTCTGAGACATACTCCCTGCTGATTGACACATACATTCAAGACAGTGCTGAGAAAGACAAACTCTTTAACGCGATTGAAACGCTGCCGTTCGTAAAGACCAAAGCAGAATGGGCGTTAAGATGGATTGACAACGGTAGTTTTGCAGAACGTCTCGTAGCCTTTGCCGCTGTAGAAGGTATTTTCTTCAGCGGAAGTTTTTGCTCCATCTTTTGGCTGAAAAAACGTGGGCTCATGCCTGGACTCACCTTCTCAAACGAGCTTATTTCTCGTGACGAAGGCATGCATTGTGACTTTGCTTGCCTCTTATACAACAAACACCTCGTCAACAAGCTTCCTAAAGCAACCGTTCAGAAAATCATTACAGATGCTGTAGACATGGAGAAAGAGTTTGTGACAGAAGCACTTCCTGTCCGTCTCATAGGAATGAATGCCGGTCTCATGCAGCAATACATTGAGTTTGTTGCTGACAGATTGCTTGTAGAACTCGGAAACGAAAAAATCTACAACACCACAAACCCTTTTGACTTTATGGATATGATTTCACTGCAAGGGAAAACCAACTTCTTTGAGAAAAGAGTTGGTGAATACCAAAAAGCAGGCGTGATGAATCATGGATCTGAAGACTCAAAAAGCTTCAGCATAGACGCCGACTTTTAAGTGAATTTCCTCTTTAAATTGCCTGAACCAACCTCAAGATATTTGCCATGTACGTAATCAAACGCGACGGTAAGCGTGAACTTGTCCAATTCGACAAGATTACAGCTCGAATTAAAAAACTTTGTTACAGTCTCCACGAATCCGTAGACCCCCAGCGTGTTGCCATGAGGGTGATCGAAGGCGTTTATGACGGCGTGTCAACCACTGAATTAGACAATCTCGCAGCCGAAGTGGCAGCGACGAATGCTGTGACACATCCTGACTACGCATCTCTTGCGAGCCGCATCGCTGTAAGCAACCTGCACAAGGCAACAAAGAAGTCATTCGCAGAGACCATGAATGACCTCTATAACTATGTGGATCCTGTGACAGGTGACCCCGCTAGCTTGCTCGCTGAAGATGTTCACGAGATCATCCAAGAGAATGCTGAATTTCTTGATTCCCAAATCATTTACGACAGAGATTTTAGCTACGATTACTTTGGTTTTAAAACGTTAGAGCGTTCTTATCTGTTAAAGATGAACGGTGAAATCTCTGAGCGTCCACAACAAATGCTTATGAGAGTAAGTGTGGGTATTCACAAGGACGATTTAGATTCTGTGGTGAAGACCTACAACATGCTTAGTGAAGGTTGGTTCACGCATGCAACTCCAACCCTTTTTAATGCAGGCACGCCCAAACCACAAATGTCCAGTTGCTTTCTTCTGACGATGAAAGAAGACAGTATTTCTGGGATCTACGACACATTAAAGCAGTGTGCAAAAATTTCTCAAAGCGCTGGAGGGATCGGTCTTGCAATGCATAACATCCGTGCAAAAGGGTCTTATATCAAAGGCACGAACGGAACATCAAATGGGATTGTTCCTATGCTGAGAGTGTTCAACGATACTGCACGGTACGTGGATCAAGGTGGTGGCAGACGTAAAGGATCGTTTGCGATGTACCTGGAGCCATGGCATGCCGATGTTTTTGACTTTATCGAAATGCGTAAAAACCACGGAAAAGAAGAGCAACGTGCGCGTGACCTTTTCTACGCTCTATGGATTCCGGATCTCTTTATGAAAAGAGTGGAGGAAAACGGAGATTGGACGTTAATGTGCCCCAACGAATGCCCTGGCCTTCCTGAATCTCACAGTGCAGAGTTTGAAGCGCTTTATACCAAATATGAAAAGGAAGGAAAAGGCCGGAAAACAATTAAAGCGCAAGATCTTTGGTTTAAAATTCTAGACAGCCAGGTCGAGACGGGAACACCATACATGCTTTTCAAGGATGCGGCAAATGCCAAATCCAATCAGAAAAATCTTGGAACCATACGCTCCTCAAATCTCTGTACAGAAATTATTGAGTACACAGCACCTGATGAAGTTGCTGTTTGCAATCTCGCATCTGTTGCGCTTCCTAAGTTTGTGACCTCTGAGGGCACATTCGATCACGAAAAACTTTTTGAAGTCACTTACCAAGTTGCAAAAAACTTAAATTGCATTATTGACAGAAATTATTATCCTGTCATTGAAGCGCGTAATTCAAATATGCGTCATCGCCCGATTGGAATCGGAATACAGGGGCTTGCTGATGTCTTTATTTTAATGCGTCACGCGTTTGACTCTGAAGAAGCAAAGACACTAAATAAAGAGATTTTCGAAACACTGTATTATGCATCATGTACAGCTTCAAAGGATCTGGCAAAAGAAGAGGGTGCCTATGAGACCTTCAAAGGTTCACCTGCCTCTGAGGGGAAACTTCAATTCGATTTGTGGGACGTCACACCTTCCGATCGCTGGGAGTGGGATGTTCTTAAAGAAGAGATTCAAAAGCACGGCATGCGTAATTCATTGTTACTTGCTCCTATGCCTACCGCATCTACTGCTCAGATACTTGGGAACAACGAGTGCTTTGAGCCATACACCTCGAACATTTACACACGCCGTGTGCTGTCAGGTGAATTCATCGTGGTGAACAAGCACTTGCTTCGAGACCTGGTCAAACTTGGACTTTGGGATGATGACATGAAAAATCGTCTGATTGCCGCAAACGGGTCTGTTCAGAACATCAATGAGATCCCTGACAACATTAAGGTTCTTTATCGAACTGCATGGGAGATTTCACAACGCTCTATTTTAGATATGGCTGCCGACCGAGGCGCATACATATGCCAAAGCCAGTCGTTAAATATCTTTATGAAGAATGTGACTAACTCCAAGCTCACGTCTATGCATTTTCACGCATGGAAAATTGGCCTTAAAACTGGGATGTATTACCTCCGTACGAAAGCAGCTGTCGATGCAATTAAGTTCACGATTGACAAGAAGTACAAAACGGAGGACGAGTCTGACAAAATCCCAGCACTCACCCACGAAGAAGAAGTCGCGATGTGCAGTATTGATAATGGAGACGACTGTGAAATGTGCGGCAGCTAAGCCACACATTTTAAGCCCCCTTGGTCGCCAACAGGATTCTTAGGTCGACCAGCACAAGTGCAAAACCGAGGAGAATATGAACCGGTTGGGCAAACGCTGGAAACCCAAAGTGTGTAAACAGGATTCCTGTCATCGTTTGGGCCAACAGAATGGCAAAGGTTAGTTTTGCGTAAAAGGCAAGAGGAGAGATCTTTATCACGGGAAAAGCCCAAATCGCGTGAAGTGCAATAATGACCCACACAGCCGACCTGTGAATCCCCCACCACTTGGGGAGAGAATGGACAATGTCTGTTCTAGCGATTCTGGCTTCTATGGCAATGTCCACCAATTCGCGAACTTGGGTTCCGAGGACAAGCTGAAGGAACGCAATAACTAATGACGCAATAATCCACCCTCGGAGCGATTTAGAAATCATGGTTTTCGCACCGTTAAAATGTTGGATTAACATCACTAAAAAGGCCAAGATTGCAAGCGCACTAACGGCATGAATCGTCACTGAGAAGGGGATTAAATTTCCATCGACTACGAGTTTACCAAGCCATGAAACGAAAAGTACGGATCCAAGCGTTGCAGAAGCCAGAATGATGGGCGTCCGCTGTCTCGATTTAATCGCCAGAATAAATAAGATAAGAATGGGGATTCCTGCCAATGCACCTGCAAGTCGATTCAGATACTCAATCCAAGTGTGGGACACATTAAATGTTGCGTAACTATGCCTGGTATAGGGTTCCCAAATGTGCGCATTAAATTCACCGCTGTGAGAGGTATGATCTTCGGTAGCCACCCAGAGCGTGTCGCGTTCGATCACCATTCGCCCTTCAGAATACTCAGTTTCTGGAGACCAGCGTATGTCTTCTTCCGAAGTCGGAGGAATGAGTAAGCCAAAACATTTGGGCCAATCAGGACACCCCATGCCAGATCCAGTCATCCGAACCACAGATCCAGCCAGGACGACAACATAGATGAGAACAAAAGCTATATAAGTAGTCGTCTTCACTCTAAAGAAGACGCCGCAGCAGGCGCAAAATGAGTGACTTCGACAGATTTTACGCCATAAAGCTTGCCGTCAGCAATGGCATTGACAACCGAGGAAAGAGACTTCGCGTCGCAGTTTAAAGGGTCGTATTCAATGGACGCAAAATTAAATTCTCTTCCTTTTTCAAAATCAATTTTAACATTGGAGACGCCTGCTTGCGCCAACAGTTCCTTTTTCACTTTTGCAACACACCCTACTTCACACATCATTCCAGTAATTTCTAACTGTGCAATTGTCTTTTCCGTCGCGCCGACTTTTGCAACTTCTGAAAAGAAAATCTCTCCTTGATGAGGTGCCTCTCCACAACTCAGCAAAAGGCTTAAGCTCATTAAAGTGAGTCCCGAGAAGAACAATGTAAATTTATTCATAAGTACAAAGATAGAGGGGAGTATCGCTGAAAGGGTTACGTACATTTGCCAAACTGTGCAAAAGAAAGAGTCATCGATCATTATTTGGGGAGCATTGCTCCTTCTGGCATTCATTTGGGGGAGTTCTTTTATTCTCATGAAAATTGCACTCTTCGATTCAGCTGGAAATCCCGTTTACAGTGCACTTGAGGTTGCCGCGCTCAGAATAGCGATCGCAGGTATTGTACTGATGCCCGTCACCATTCGAAGTTTGAAAAAGATAAATCGGTCAAAGTGGTTGTCTATTCTTGCGATTGGGGTGTTTGGCAATATGCTTCCCGCCTATCTGTTTACTTCAGCCCAAACCGAGATTCCTTCTGCTATCGCCGGGATGCTGAATGCACTTACACCTTTGTTTACCATGATTGTTGCTGCACTTGTATTTAAAACCATCATTTCCCTCCGACAAGTTTCGGGACTGGCCATTGGATTACTCGGCGCCTTGATGTTGGCAATTGGAGGTGATTTTGAAAGACTTGGAATCGAGAACGACATAGAATGGTGGGCGTGCAGCAGAGTTGTTCTTGCGACTTTATTTTATGGTTTTAGCGTCAACATCTTAAAAAACAAACTCCAAGAGGTGCCCTCTCAAGCAATCGCCGCAATTGCACTCTTTTTTGTGTTGCCTCCGGCCACCGTTGTGCTTGCTTATTCAGATGTGAGCTCGACGCTTATGAATAACCCGCATGGACTAAATGGCATGGTTGCAGTCGTTGTTCTTGCGGCAGTAGGGACTGCTGGTGCACTTGTGCTTTTCAACGCTATCATTAAAAAGACAAACGCACTAACGGCTAGTTCTGTAACCTACATTATACCTGTATTTGCAGCGATGTGGGGATGGATCTATGGCGAGGAATTAACGATGATACATTTGCTTGGTGGCGCTGTTATATTGTTTGGTGTCGCACGCGTGAATGGAGTGGGCAAGAAAAAAGTTGGGCATTTCAACTGAAAGCCCTATCTTTGCGCACCCTTTTAGGTACAAATCTATTGGGTAAAACAATTTTCCATGTATGCAATCGTAGAGATAGCAGGGCACCAGTATAAGGTAGAGAAAGACCAACAGGTTTTCGTAAACCGCCTAGATGCTAAGGAAGGCGCGAAGATTAAGTTCGATCGTGTTCTCCTTACAGACAAAGGCGGCGACGTAACAGTTGGCGCCCCCGCTATAAACGGCCTCGCCGTTCATGCCACCGTTGAGAGGCATTTAAAAGGAGATAAGGTTCTTGTCTTCAAAAAGAAACGTCGTAAAGGATATCAGAAGCTGAATGGCTTCCGTCCTTACCTCACTGAGATCCGTGTCACGGACATCAAGAAGGCCGCGGCGAAGAAAGCAGCCGCTCCGAAGAAAGAGGCCGCTCCAAAGAAAGCAGCCGCTCCGAAGAAAGAAGCAGTATCGAAAACAACAAAAGAAGCATAACAGGCCACTAGCCTTAAAACTCATATATCATGGCGCATAAAAAAGGTGCAGGTAGTTCGAAGAACGGACGTGAGTCACAGTCGAAACGACTTGGCGTAAAAATATTTGGTGGTCAATTTTGTGTCGCCGGGAACATTCTTGTTCGTCAGCGCGGTACAGCACATCACCCAGGAACAAACGTTGGAATCGGCAAGGATCACACCTTGTACGCCCTCACTGATGGAATTGTTGAATTCCGTAAGAAACGTAACAATCGCTCGTTTGTATCCATTGTCTCTCCTGGAGAGGCTGTGGGAGGCGAAGCGTAATAGGATTTACTTCCTCAAACTCTTTAAGGACTCCCGTCCCCTTCGGGGCGGGAGTTTTTGTTTTAAAAACAGTTTTATTTTGGACTAAAACATCCGAAATTACCCCCTAGAAAATGCTTACACTTACTTATTTACGAGAAAGACGCGAAAGCGTAATAAGCGCTCTAGCAAAAAGAGGCTTAGACGTCACCGAACCGGTGGATCGCATTTTGGCTTTAGATGTGGAGCGTCGCGTCATTCAAAAAGAGCTCGACGACACTTTGGCAGAAAGCAATACGCTTAGCCGCCAGATTGGGACATTGATGCGTGAAGGAAAACGTGACGAAGCGGAAGCGGTCAAGTCTGCTACTTCGGGACTTAAGACGCGCTCGGGAGAACTCAAGGAAAAAATGTCCGCACTAGAGAACGAGGTCCATGAACTTCTTTCTCACCTGCCGAATACACCCAGTGACCTCGTCGTTGCAGGAGATTCAGAAAAGGACAACGAACTTGTAGAAAGTTGGGGAGATTTGCCTGACCTCGGAAATCACAAGAAGCCACATTGGGACATCGCCAAGGAGAAAGATTTAATCGACTTCGATTTGGGTGCAAAAGTGACGGGAGCTGGCTTTCCATTTTACAAGGGTAAGGGCGCTAAACTACAACGTGGACTTATACGTATGTTCCTTGACAAGGCAGATGAGGCAGGCTATACTGAATACATCCCACCATTGATGATCAATGAAGACAGTGGATTCGGAACAGGTCAGCTTCCTGACAAAGAGGGGCAGATGTACCACATGAAGGTCGATGATCTTTATATGATCCCGACTGCAGAGGTGCCATTGACAAATATTTATAGGAATACCTTGCTCAATGCCTCGGATCTTCCCATCAAACTTTGCGGCTATACACCTTGTTTCCGTCGCGAGGCGGGGTCTTATGGCAAGGACGTACGGGGGTTAAACAGACTCCATCAATTTGACAAAGTTGAGATCGTACAAATACAACATCCTGACAAATCTACTGAAACGTTAGACGCGATGGTAGACCACGTCAAGGGTCTACTTAAAGAACTTGAGCTGCCTTTCAGGGTCTTGCGCTTGTGTGCAGGTGACAT
>CAJQPF010000158.1 GCA_905480095.1 uncultured Flavobacteriales bacterium | reverse complement strand
AACGCAATCGCCCACCACGGGCTCATCGGTTACACATCGAATCCATCATCAATAAATGCGGCCATGGCCTTAGATGATGCTGATCCTGCTGCTGGCTACGAGAGCTTCGGTGACTATGGCGTCCCCGTCGAGGATCGACTGTTTGGTGGTTGGGTTCCCGGCTCGCTCCCTTTGATGTTTCCGGAGACAATTGGTAAAATCATGGAGGCTGGGTCTCAATTGCTTCTTCAGATGCATTATGGCCCGTCCTATCAAGATGAGTTAGACCAAACCACCATTAACATCTACTTCGCCGATGTTCCCCTCGAACGAGAAGTAGAAACAACCATCATGACGCCGTCAGACCTTTCTGTTCCCTTCTATATTCCTGCAAACGAAGTCGTATCGTTTCACGGTACCTTAGAAGTAGACACCGACATAAGTGTAATTTCAACGATTCCACATTCACATCTGGTGGGCAAATCATGGCTTGTTTATGCCACTTCACCAGATAACCAAGACACCATTCCTATGATTTCTATTCCCGATTGGGATTTTCATTGGCAAGGCATTTTCACCTATCCCAGTTTACTTAAGATACCAAGTGGATATACCATTCACGCGATTGCAGCGTATGACAATACATCCTCTAACACGTTTAATCCAAACAATCCGCCTCAGCCTATGTGGTTCGGGGATTTCACCACAGATGAGATGTACGTTTTGTTTTTTCAATTTATTGAATACCTTCCCGGTGATGAGGACATCTCAATCATATCAGAACCCAATGTTGGTTGTTTGGGAGATGTCGTTCCCAATGGAAGCATTGACATAAGCGATATTTTGCTCATCCTTAGCCAGTACGGATGTCTTTCAGCTTGTGATACTGATGTTACTGGCGATGGCGCTGTCACGATTTCAGACGTATTGTCTGTCCTTTCAGTGTTCGGTGAGGTTTGTCCTTAACTTTACGAGATGAACTTCAAGTTATCTTTCCTTTTTTTGATGGGTGTACTGAGTTGCAATGGTCAAGTTTTTGGCCAAACACCAACCTTCCATCTTGATATCGCTCCCATTATCTATAACAACTGTACGCAGTGTCATAGAACGGGAGAGATCGGCCCCATGTCTTTAACGACCTATGATGAAGTTGCTGAGAATGGTTATTTTATTGAGTATGTCACCCAATCTGGATATATGCCGCCCTGGACGCCCGATCACGATTACACAACACTTCTCGGTGAGCGATTTCTGACGGATGAAGAAAAGCAAGCCATTTCTGACTGGTTAGAGGCGGGGATGCCAGAAGGAGATCCTGCACAGAATCCTGGTTTGCCAGATTTTCCTGAGGGATCACAAATTGGTGAGCCCGATCTCGTCTTAACCATGCCCGAACCGTATATTCATGGTGGAGATGGTCTCGAGCAATACCAAGTGTTCATTATCCCCACTGAAGTGACGGAGACAAAAGAGATTCGCGCTGTTGAGATTCGACCCTCAAACAATAAAATAGCACATCACGGTCTTATCGGATATACAGCCAATCCATCCTCGATCACTTCAGCTGCATCTCTCGATGCGATGGATCCAGATGCAGGATATGAAAGTTTTGGCGATTACTCAGTAGATGTAGAGGACAATCTCTTCGGTGGTTGGGTTCCGGGTTCACCCCCTTTAATGTTCCCTTCTACGATAGGTAAGTTGATGGAGCCAGGATCTCAACTCCTGCTTCAGATGCACTATGGGCCTTCTTTTCAGGATGAAATGGACCAAACTTCAATCAATCTGTTTTTCGCAGACGAACCCATTTCACGTGAAGTAGAAACGGAAATAATGACGCCTGTTAACCTCACTCAACCATTTTACATACCGGCTAATCAGGTTGTGTCATTCCACGGAACACAGTATGTATCTAACGATGTGAGTGTGATTGCGACCATTCCCCATAGTCATCTTCTGGGCAAGTCCTGGCTTGTTTACGCCACTTCACCTGACAACCAAGACACCATCCCCATGATTTCAATCCCCAATTGGGATTTCCATTGGCAAGGTATTTTTGCATACCCTCATCTTTTACATATCCCTGGCGGCTATACTATACATGCGATCGCTGAGTACGACAATACCTCTTCGAATACGTTTAATCCAAACAACCCACCCCAGGATATGTATTTCGGCGACTATACCACCGACGAGATGTATGTGATGTTCTTTCAATATGTGCCCTATCAGGATGGAGATGAGGATATTTCTATCACCGCTCTAGAAGAAGCAAATATTGTCTTCGAAGAATGTAAGTTGCTTCCAGCGTGGCCTAATCCGACTTCAGCATCCACGGAGGTTTCGATCGGATTTTCCATTCCAAATTCCCCATCAGAGATCACACTTGAGCTTTTTGATATCAATGGCAGAAGTATCGCGCTTTGGTTAGATAATACGCCTTTTTCTAATGGGAGACATCTCATTCGTCGCACCTTGCCAGCGGATTTGTCGCCAGGCTCGTATATCTATAAATTGACGACTTCTGATGGCTATTCCAGCAGCAAAGTGTTGGAGGTCGCACATTAGAAATTGCTGCGGCTATATTTTTTTAAAATGTGTGCTGAAAAAACTGAAATGTTCGGCCACAGAGACGCGCCAGTATTTCCAATTGTGTGCACCAGGTCTCTCGCTATATTCGTGTGAGATGCCTTTTTCATCCATCACGCTGTTGAGCGATCTGTTCACATCTAGAAAGAAATCATCCAGTCCACAGTCGATGATGAATTGCTGGTCAGTTTGAATGTTTTCTGATAAAACCACCACGCTGTGCGATTCCCAGTGTTGCGGAAACGTGGAGGCTTGACCCAAAATGTCAGGCAAACCCCAATTGTTATCAAATGGCCTTAGATCGACGCCTCCACTCATGCTTCCTGCGTAGCTGAACAGCTCAGGATGTCGAAGCGCGAGGTAAAGTGCGCCATGTCCGCCCATGCTAAGCCCTGTGATGGCTCTTGAATTTGGTGAATTCAGTGTGGGATAGATGCGGTCGACCTCAGGGATGAGAAGGTGTGTGATGTAACTCTCATATCTCATTTTAGGGTCTATGGGGCTGTCAAGGTACCAGCTTGTCTTGCCCCCATCTGGGCAGACCACAATGCAATTGAATTCGTTGGCAAGATTTTGAAGTTTTGGGACTCTTCGGTACCAGTTGTCAAAATCGCCACCTGCGCCATGGAGGAGGTAGATCATGGGCAGTTTCTCAGACAGGTTTTCAATTCCTTGAGGAAGTATGATCAAACTGGGGATGTTCTTATTCATTTCATCGCTGAAGACAAACAAGGTATCGATTTTTGCAGACAGTGGATTACTTGTAAAAGCGAAGGACAAGAAAAGGAATCGATAAAACATGATACAATATACCAATCGTTGTATTATCGCGCAATGGTTTTTTCGAGTATCACTTTTCTGCTCTACTTTTTGCCTCCTTTTCTGGTGGCGTATAAGCTTGGGGGTGCGAAATTTCAGAATGCCATATTGCTCATTGCTTCTGTCATCTTTTATGCGTGGGGGGCGATGTCGTTTTTGCCAATTTTACTGATCAGCTGTGTCGTCAATTTTTATTTGGTGCGAGCGCTGGATACGTTGAGTGGGAGCAAGAGGGTTCGGGCAGTGAGCGCATCTGTCATCTTAAATGTGGGATTGCTTGTGTATTTTAAGTACGCAAATTTCATCGTTGAAAACGTCGCTCCGAATCATTTTGAGTGGTCTGCAGTCGCCCTTCCCATTGGCATTTCCTTCTTCTCGTTTCAATCTTTGAGCTATTCATTAGATGTTCATAGACAAACAGTGAAGCCACTAAAGAAGTTGAGTGAATACCTCGTGTATATCTTGAGCTTCCCTCAGATGATTGCTGGTCCCATCGTAAGGTTTACAGAAGTAGAGAAGGCGTTGCGGAAGCGCACTGTAGCCGACGCTGATTGGTTAAATGGATTTTATAGATTTGCGTTAGGGCTTTCAAAAAAAGTATTGATTGCAAATACTTTGGCCTCGGTTTTTCCGCTGGATATTGCGGTGGCAGCAGGAGGGTTTGAGGGGTGGAGTGCGCCCCATGCATGCATCGCCATTCTCGCGTTTACATTCCAAATATATTTTGATTTTTCAGGGTATTCTGACATGGCAATAGGTCTTGGAAGGATGCTTGGATTTAAGTTTCCGGAGAATTTTAGACAACCCTATAGAGCAACAAGCATCACTGATTTTTGGCGAAGATGGCACATCACGCTTAGTTCGTGGATGAAAGATTATTTGTATATCCCTTTGGGCGGGAATAGGGTGAGTAGCCATGCTCGACTTTACATGAACTTGGTCCTCGTTTTTGCTGTCAGTGGCTTGTGGCATGGCGCTTCCTGGAATTTTTTAATTTGGGGTTTGTATCATGGCGTCTTTTTAATTTTGGACAGAATCTTCCTGCGTGATGTACTGAAGAGACTTCCCAAAGTTTTATCCAGGACCATCACTTTCGGTTTTGTCATTGTAGGGTGGGTGTTTTTTGCCATTGAAGACTTCGATCTTGCACTCAGCTTCTTCAGGCAATTGTTCAACGGCGGGTTTATGTCTTTTGAGATTTGGGCTCAAGAATTGTCATTCCTGAAAGCCAGAGAAATATTCGTTTTGATTGCGGCATTTGTATTCTCTTCAACAGCCCTCTACGACACATTTAAATTGGATGATTCTCGACCATTATGTATGGCAGGTGTGGGCGTAGCGCTGTTGCTTGTAAGTGTCAGTTATCTTGCTGGATCAGATTTCAATCCTTTTATTTACTTTAGATTCTAATGAGTAGGTCAGCCCAAATAGTGATCATGCTCATTCTTCTCATGTTGAATGTGTCTTGGCTTTCAGATATTTTTGGGCTGAAGGAGCCTCATCCCTTACATGGCGAATCGACCAAATTGCCCATGCCTGAAGTGTCTTTTCAATCTATTTGGAATGGAGATTTTCAACATGGCGTTGATGAATATTTACGCACGAATTTCCTTCTGAGAGGTGTGGCGATAAGAACGCGCAATGAAATCGATTATTCATTATTCTCAGAGCAACATGCACGCTCTGTGATCGCGGGTCAAGAAGGGTATTTATTTGAAGAAAATTATATTTTAGCGGCCTTGGGTTTGGATTCAATCCCAACGGATTCGGTGATGGGCAGAGTAGACAGGATTTCAGCGCTTTCAAACGCTTCGGGCGTGCCCTTCTTGGTCGTTCTCGCTCCTGGAAAGGGCAGTTATTTCAGGGCGTTTCTGCCACTTCGTTTCCTGGGAAATGAGGAGATTGTAGAAGACAGAATGTTTAAAGTTTGGTCGAGCGTTTCAAATGATAAACTCAATGTATTAGACCTTCATAGTCATTTTGCTGAGGTTCCGAATGTGTTTCCCAAAAACGGAATTCACTGGTGTGAGTGGGTCCAAGTCGAGGCCATCAATTTAATGTCTGATGCATTGGTGAAAATCCTTCCCGACAGTCTCAAACCGGCGCGCTTGATGATTGATGAGACGTATACATCTTTCGATATGGAGGGAACGGATGAGGATATCGAAAACGGTCTCAATCTGTGGCGTGATTTGGAGGATCTTGAAACAAAGTATTATGCGACCCATTGGGAGGAAGTGCCCTTAGCGTCTCGACCTAGAGTGTTAATTATGGGAGACAGCTACGCATGGGGCGCGGTCAATAGAGGGCTCTTGAGTCGTGGATATAGATCAAGTGAGTTTTGGTTTTACAATGCCGGAGTTCATGGTCCTGATATTGAAGAAAAAGGGGCCTCTCCTCAATCGATTCATGGATTTGCCAACCGCGAGGAATTTGAAGAGGTCATTTCATCTTTTGACGCGGTGGTGCTCTTGTCTACAGATGCCAATCTTCCTCGCTTCCCATTTCATTTTACAGTTCCTTTCAACGAATGACCATAGACTTTGTAGGTTGTCCTGGAATGCTCAAGAGATAAAGGCCAGGAGACACGCCAGACAAATCTATTTGAAATGATTTTTCACAGTTGTCAGATTGTATGACAGCTCCCACCGAATTGAAAACGGAATACCTCACATCTTCCACTTTGTTGTTATGAATCACATTGAATATGCCATTTGAGGGGTTGGGATATATTGTCAGGTCGTCAGATGTTTGATCTGGAGATTCAACGCCCACCACGTCACCCACGGTGACGTTGTCTATCCATATGTGATTTCCATACCCACCGACATTGACAAACGCAATCTCACCACAAGTGGCATTGCTTGTGCTCCAGTGATCAGGCGTCTCTAGGATCACAGTCTCCCAAACGGTTTCCCCTTCGGTGTCATACCAAAACCATGTGTAGCAACCTTCCACACTTAAGTCTGCACCGTATCTCTCCCAAACAAGACTCCATTCGTCTTCTCCAGATAACTTGACCCAAACCTCCAACCCGTCCACATTGTTCGCGTACTGCATGTGGGCGTAATCAAAACTGAAATGCTCGATTTGTGTGGGGTTGAATCCGGGTGTGATAAGCATGTCGTAAGCCCCATCAGTTTGCACCCAATAGTTTGGGAATTGCGCAACTCCGTTTGTTTCTTCAAGAAGG
>CAJQPF010000157.1 GCA_905480095.1 uncultured Flavobacteriales bacterium | reverse complement strand
TATGGTAACACGCACTACAAATGAGAACAAATCTCGCTTCCCTAGGCGTCAACGTAGGCCCGGAAGTAAAGAGACTATCGACTATCAGTGAGTCGAAGTCTCGCTTGGTATATCTATCTTTTAAGGGAAGGATCTTGTCCTTCTTTATTACATCAGAATATTTCATGGTCTTTTCTTTCACCGCTGAAGCCCGTTGCCCAACTAAGGACAACAGGCATTCAACAATATAGGGGTTTTACAATCGTTTCTTCCTTTCTGTTGTTAGGGGTTAATCGTCCATTGATCGACAATTGCCTTAGCAATGCCGGAATAAGTCTTGGAGCGTTCTTTCCATCTGTCAGGACTTGGGCCCATCTTCCAAATTCGTTGTTCTCTACCCTCTACGATGTCTGTAGGCTTCAACTCTGGTAATCCATGCAACGCAAATCCAGTTTTCTTTTGTTCTCCATGCCCATATTCCCAAGGATGAACGTATTGCACCTTGTCGCAGTCAATATGTGGAAAGATTACACTCATGGGGTTTTCCATAGCTACACGAGGTGAAACACCTTTAGCAGTTTCCCATAGCTTCACAGTCCACACAATAGCCTCTAATCGTTCATTGTGCTTAGCCTTACCCTTTGCATACGTGCCATTGCCAGAAAGCGACAACGCAGTGCATGGAGGGTGCATAATAATCAAATCCCATTCTTGATCTAGCATATCAAATACATCTCCTTGGTAGTGGTAAGGTGAATTATCATCTGCCGGAAGTATATCACAGCTGATACAGTCATGCCCTGCATCTATCATCCTTTGGCGTATTGCGCCAGAAGTCTCACATGCAACTAATACTCTCATAATTCCACCTCAAAACCGGCAGCAATTAATACCTCGCGCTCTGAAATTTCCAGGTTTTCGGCTATTTCAGCGCAATCATCTAGTGAGCAATTAGAGCAGACCCATTTATCCCCAATAAGGAGGTATTCTTCATTCCTTGGGTTAAATTGCTGATCGCAGCAATCGCAAGGGACATTGTGTATCCAATTCATTTTCTTTCTTCTTTCTGTTTAGGTGTTAAACTACCAAGTTTTAAGGGTGAAACTAAACCCTAGACCATTAACGGCATTCTTTAAAGAGTCCAATCGCGCTTCAGTATCTTCTAAATACTCTGAAGTTCTCCATTCTTCCTGAATAAATCTCTTATGCCAGTCTTCCCCATTCTCGCTTGGATGAGTTAAAGTCCACTTGCGTGTGTCTAGCCATATCTCCCAACTATTTGCTCCAGAGCGGCTAATGACTAAAGGTTCGGGAGTGTGCGTTGTTTCTTGTGTTATGTTTTTCATGTCTTTTTCTTTCTGTTGGGGGTTAATCTATTGTTAGGAGATTGAAGGATAACCTTCTTTGCTTAGTGCTTCCTTGGTATGGTCAATTTCCATTTGTAGCATACTAAGCGCAATACGCAGATCTCTACGGTTTACTCGTTTCATCTGTGTTATCTCGAAAAGTGCATCCTCGGCATAGGAGTTGAGGCTTCCATGAGCTACTATCCAACCGGAAGGCAGTTTGTCAGCTTTGACCAGATAGGAGATTTTAGAATTCAAGCATTTCTTTTTGAAGTGTAATCCACTGTCATTGAAGTAGTGGTATAGAGCTAGACCTTTATTACTCCAATACCTGCTTGGTTGCTTGTCTGTGGTTGTATAATCAATGGTCATTTATCTTATCCTTTCTTTAGTGTTATGATCATCAGCGTGTTTCGTTTAAAGGAAAGTGCAACAACAAATACCACTTCCATCGAACTTGGTAACTATCACCCGTATTTCACCACACTGTTGACAGTTCCGACTAATCCCAAGTAAATACAGGATCATGAGCATAACAACCCAAGTTTCGAAACCAAAACAACTATCACAAAGGAAACAAACCGCCTTACTCAAATACATCGCATTAGGTAAACCCGCTAACAAGTGGTTGCAGAAACATGGAGTATGCAATCAAAGGCTCTATGATACCCTGCAGCACGATACTGCATTTAGAGCTTCATACGCCCGCGCGAGAGAACAGCAAGCCTCTGCAATGATAGATGATACCATTAGCATAGTGGATAACGTGGACGAAGATCCAGCAAGCAGGCGTATTAGGGCCAATGCCAGGCAATGGGCAGCCAGCAAGATAGATCCAGCGCGTTGGGGTGAGCGTATGACCATTGAGAGCGATATTAAGGTGAGCCTGATAGATCACCTGATGGACATTGTTAACGTCACGCCTGCGCCTGAGCAGCTAGAGGAGATGGAGGATTGAACCCGGGGGCCCTTTCCGTGGTAACTCCCAGAGACGGGGGGTGGGGGCCTATTTGAGGGGCGGGGGTGCTACGTAGTATTATCCACCCTAGTTAATTGTGTATCTGAAATCTTATTTATAAAAAATATTACCTTTCTCCGTAGGGCTGGCACTGTGTAAGAATGTAGAGTTTATAAGGGTTAGAGCTACTTATAGATTATAATTAGATAGAAATAGTAGTTGATTAAGGATCTAAAGGGGCTATAGATTATAATAATGAGAATACACACCAGAGAGAGTAACCCCAATAGTAAGTTAGACGGCGACCAGGTTAGGATGATACGTGAGTCTAAGGGAGAGCGTAGTGTTAAGGAGTTGGCAGAGTTCTTTAACGTAAGTGTAGTAACGATCTACAAGATATGGAGTAAGGAGACATGGAAGTAGCCTCCCTTCGGTCGTATTATCTTAAGAACCTTCAAAAGACTTCTCTCCAATCATTCCACTCTTCTTCGCTGCACTCATTCCGTTCAGTCTAAAAGTTTCCTAAAACAAGCTCAAGGCAAAAGCGGTTGGTTAATGATCAAAGTGATATGAT
>CAJQPF010000156.1 GCA_905480095.1 uncultured Flavobacteriales bacterium | reverse complement strand
TATGTTGTTTTTTGTCCCAAGGGCTTCCAAACACGTGAGGACATATCCTGCCAACTCCGTGTAGAGAAACACAATATTTATTGTCGCGCTAACTCCACTCATTCGATCACACGAGATTTTATTTTTTCTGCTGGATTCCCTCTGTAGATAGAGTATGGTTCAAGGTTGTTCGATGCAACTGAGCCTACAGATAGCACAGAATGTGTCTGGCATGTAACGCCAGGTGTGACGATGCTTTTTGCTCCAAGCCATACACCATCTTCAAGCCTGATATCTCCTACAATTAAATCAAAACGCGAGACAGAGAAGTTGTGATTTCCACACAGTAACATCACCCCTTGAGAGAGGCAACAATTTGCACCAATCTCAACATGTCCCAAATTGTCAATCCATACCCCTTCTCCAATCCAACAGTGTTTCCCAACAGAGAGTTTCCATGGATATTTGATGTTTATTTTGGGCTTTAGAATGACCCCCTTTCCGATTTTTGCCCCAAAAAGTCTGAGAAGCATTCTCTTCAGCGAGTTGGGGAAAGGCAAGGGAGTGTTGAAAACCAAAACATTTACAGCATACCACAGGCTTCTTTTTGCCATCGATCCAGGATGGTAGGACGTGTTGTCAAATTGCTTGAGGTTTGTTTTTTTCATATCTCGGACTAGTGGGGTGCATCTAGTTTTAACAAGGTATCACATTGAGAGGCAAGTTCTTCATCGTGGGTCACGAGAACAACGGTGACGGCTTTTGCGGCTTGTTCTTTCAAGATTGAAAGAATGATACCACGCATCCTTACATCAAGCGCACTCGTTGCTTCATCAAGAATAAGCACGGGCCTGTTAATTTGTAAAGCCCTCAGAATGGCCAGCCGCTGTTGCTCTCCACCACTGAGGTTTTTTCCTCCCTCACTTAAAATAAATGCCAAGGGGTTGCTGCCCAGGCATTGCTTCAGTTTCAATCTGTCGATGAGTTCCAAGACTTTGACTGTGTCGACCTTGACCCCAGGCACCCTTAAGGTGAGATTTTCCAAAACAGTGCCGCTAAAAAGAAAAGGATGTTGAGACAGATATGCTGTTTGGCTTAAATGTTCTGTTTGTGGCAAAACGTCTCCAGTAGGTTTTTCAATGAATGATATGGATCCCTGCTCAGGAGCGTGAATGCCCATTACAGCATTGATTAAAGTGCTTTTTCCACATCCAGAAGGTCCTACAATGGCAGTTATTTTCCCTGAGGAAAATTCCACATTTACGTTTTCCAAAACCAGCCGATCTAGGTTGGCGTAACCCAGACTTACTTCAGACACCTTGATGTTTAAAGCGCTTCTGAGTGTGTCTTGTTGGAGATGGTCACTGTCTGCTTTAGATTCCTCACTGCCTAATTCCATTGCTTCGAGGACATACGCTTGGCTTTGCATGTTAATGATGGTGGCATTCAGACGTGACATCGAAGGCATGATGCGATAGGCACTTAGCGCCAAAAGGGAAAGCAGTTCAAAGAATCCTTCTCCAAACCCTGTCATCAGAATGCTGATGATGATTGCCGCTGACAATGATGCTACTGCCAGAACCTCGTACAGTTTGCTGGGTACAAAATTGATAACGGTTGTGTTCCCCATCACCCTAAAAACCTGCCGCACATCTTTGAGGTATTCCTCTTTCATCGTCTTCACCGCTCGGAAAGTAATGAGTTCCAGAAACCCATTGATTGAATTGGAGATCAAGGTGTTGGTTCTTGGAGAGAGTCTATTGAGTGTTTCGCTGTAGGATCTCAGTTTGTTTTTTGTAAAACCTCGAATAATCAAAACCCCTACAATTAGAATGAGCGCAAGACCAGAAAACACCCATGGATTGTAGATGAGTAGTCCTACACTGATGATGATGACAATCAAACTCTCATTGATGAGTAGGAGTGAGCCGATGATGAAATTTCGAGCCAGATTTATAGGCCAGCTGTTGATTTGGCTCAAGATCTTCCCAGATTCTTGAGATCTCATTTTCTCAAGGGACTTGGCGAAGTGGTAATCCCACATGTTGCCTGAAATTCTGTGGGCTACCGAGAAAGAAAATCGGGCCTGAAACAAGTTGATCATCAATCCGAAAAGCGCTTTGAATAAGAAAGCCCCAGACATCGTTGCACAGAGTAGAATCAGGAAGCCTTGTTCGGTCTCTATTCCGATGCTGTGACTGAGTGCAAACGCATCGGCAAGAAGTGCATTGGATGAAATAACAGAAGGATTGACCACCAATCCGATGACGGGGATCACCACCGCAAGACCAAGTAAATCAACGAAACTGTTGACGACAATTCCCGCAAGTAAAAGTCCAGATTTTTTCCTCTCCTCATTTGAGAGCAATGCAAACACCCTGACAATAAATCCTACAATGGAATCTTTCTTAGCTTTCACCGTTGTGTTGGTTTTTGACGTCGGCAAAATAAACAGGTGTTTATACCAAATTCGAAATCAATGTCTCGACGGTGACGCCATCTGCTTCAGCCTTGTAATTGGGAACGATTCTGTGACGAAGAATCGGAAGCGCGACAGCTTGAATATCTTCAATATCGGGGCTGTATTTTCCAGCGAGTGCTGCGTGTACTTTTGCGCCGACGACGAGGAATTGAGAAGCGCGTGGTCCAGCGCCCCAGCTGATGTATTTGTTGACTTCTTCGGTCGCTTTTTCGCGTCCTGGACGTGTTTTGCTTGCAAGGTTCACGGCGTAATTAAGCACGTTTTCCGCCACAGGCATGCGTCTGATGAGCTTTTGATAGCTCAGAATTTCCTCGCCAGAAAGCACCGGGGAAACTTGTGCAGAATGGTCACCTGTCGTTAGTTTCACGACATGCAGTTCTTCTTCAAAACTCGGGTAATCTACCCATGTGTTGAACATGAATCGATCGAGTTGCGCTTCTGGAAGGGGATAAGTCCCTTCTTGTTCGATGGGGTTTTGTGTTGCGAGAACGAAAAAAGGAGTCGGCAACGGATATCCCTTTCCATTGACAGTGACAGATTTCTCTTGCATCGCTTCGAGAAGGGCCGCTTGTGTTTTCGGAGGCGTACGGTTGATCTCGTCTGCAAGCACGATGTTTGAAAAAAGAGGTCCTTTGACAAACTCAAATTTCCGCGCGTCATTTAGAATTTCAGATCCGGTGATATCTGATGGCATCAAATCCGGAGTGAACTGAATTCGGTTGAATGACATGCCCAAGGCATCTGACACTGTCTGAACGAGTAACGTTTTTGCAAGTCCCGGGACACCTACAAGGAGGCAGTGGCCTCCGGCAAGAATTGCCATTGTGACTTCTTTCACAACATGCTGTTGTCCTACAATGACTTTCCCAACTTCATCAATGAGTTGTTGATGCTTGACACGCAGATTGTCTAGAGCTTCTTTATCGTTCATGTTCATTTTTCTAATGCAGACCAAATATAAGACGCATCACTCGACCACCACTCATTTTATGAATTGAGTTATTTTTCTGAGTGGTTTTAGAAAAACAGTCCATGGATATGGGGTCTTACCATTGACTTTCCAAGCGCTATAATCTTCAAGATGGGCTTTCAAACGATTCCTCAAAGAAGCATTGCTCAAACCGCCGGCCCTCATTTTCACGAGTGTTCTGGGTAGATAGGTTAACGACCGGTTCTCGGCGTAAAGGCTTCGGATCATCCATTCGTAATCTGCAGAGAACTTAAAATTTAGATTAAATCCGCCATGTTGTTTAAAAACGGATTGCCTCACAAACAAAGATGGATGGGGTGGCATCCATCCGTGTTTAAAATTCCCTTGCGGTCCTGCTTTCCATCTTCGAACAATGTGTCCCTCTTGTTTTGGGTCAAAAACGACGAGATCTCCGAACACAGCTTGCGCATGTGAGGTCTTAAATGCGGACACGACATCTGAGATGACATTTGGGTTGGCGTAGACATCGTCACTATTTAAAAATGCAATAACGTCTCCAGTTGCTTTTTCCAATCCCTTGTTCATGGCGTCGTACAGTCCGTCATCTTTTTCCGAAACAACATGGTCGGGATTGTGATGTCCTCGGATAATTTCTACCGTGCCATCGTTCGAGCCACCGTCAATGACGATGTGTTCGATGGTCACATTTTCGACGGCTTGTTCCTCAACAGAATCGAGACATTGAGAAATAACATCAGAGGCATTGTAACATACAGTAATTACACTCACCTTAGAGATATTCACTGCTTCCAATTCATATTGAATTCACAGTTGATGTATTCCGATGAAAGTCTGATGAATGTGTCAGAGATGTGCTCATCAATCCACTCATTCATATCTAAAGCTCTCATGTTATTTTCTACTTGGGATTGGAAGAGCGAAAAATCATCTTTGGGATTTGCTCTATGTGCGGCTTTTCTGTCTTCAAGTCGCAGTATCGTCCAAAACCCGTCTCCATCAGCGTCCACCAATTGAACGGGGCTGCTCATTTCTCCTATTTCTAAAGGTTCAAGTAAAAAATACAAATTGGGGTCAAGTTCATCGATGCCAAACATGAGGCCGCCGTCTCGTGGATTAACAACCTGCCCCTTAGAGTTTTTGGAGGATTCACGGGTTGAAAAAGACAAAACAGCTCTTTCAAACGTTGTGCTTCCAGCATTAATCGATGCATATATCGAGTCGATTTTTGTTTGTTGATTTTCCAGTGCAAGCGGATCTACTCGAGGTTTCATCAAAACGTGACACGCGCTGAATTGTTCGCCTCTTTTGTCTGTAACCCTCACAAAATGGTACCCAAAATCAGATTCAAATACGGGCGAGTATCCATTAAGGGGTGTATCAAAAACAGCAGCTTCGAATTCTGGAATGAAGACACCGCGCGCAATGTTTTCATAACACCCCCCTTTGTATTTAGAGCCTGGGTCCTCCGAATAGCGAGTCGCAGCCAATGTCATGGGAAGTTTTCCTGTTGCGACCAGATTTCTGATTGAATCAAGCGTTGTACGAACTGCTTGTTTTTGTCTGTCCGAGATTACAGGTTGAAGAACGATCTCGCTGTAGCTTAATTCTTCGGGGATAAGTGGCAGAGAGTCTACGGGAGTATTCTCAAAATATTCGAGAACTTCAGCTGGCGTCGCACGCACTTCTTGGCTGATCGTTTGCTGCATCCTTTGCGCGAGCAATTGATCTAAGATAGGCTCAGTGAAATCGGCTTTCCACTGAGCGACCGACTTTCCATACTCCGCTTCAAAAGATTCTACCGATCCCAGCATTTTAATGTAATAAGCGAGACGTCTTTCGATTTCGTCCATGACTTCTCCGTCAGTGACTTCTAAACTATCCAGTCGCGCATTGTGTAAGAGCAGTTTCTCGAAAAGCAATTCTTCTAAGAAGCCACATTTGTTACTTTCATCAGCTTCACCGCCTTCTATTCGTGCTTGAAGTGCTCTGTCCTCGATCGCGCTGTTAAGAATGATTTCATCACCCACGACTGCAACGATGCCATCAAGAAGTTGAAATTCAGAATTCCCAGGCTGTGCGAACAGCGATAGAGAGAAAAGAAACGAAAATGTAAATATTGAAATGCCTTGCATGTGGCGAAGTTAGTTCGATGGGTTTAAGTGGGGATGCTATCTCGTATTATTTCTCCTTGAGCCCAAGCTTCTTTCACAAGATCGTCTCGTAAATCCTCTAGTAAAGTGCGCCTTCTCTCCTGAAGAATCAGATCTACAATCCGCTCTCTCGCAATCCCTATGGGGGAGGGGAGGTCTTTAAATTGATGTTCGAGGATTCTTAAAAGATATCTTTTGTTGTCATCTGTAAATTCAATCACTTTTCTTTGACGTAATTGATCTTCAACGCGATAGATCTGCATTGGGATTTGGTCTAACAAATCACTTAAAAACCACCAGTAATCAAAATCTAAGGCGAAATGAGCGCCATGTTCTATACACCACTGTTCCAATTTGGGAATGGACAATGAATCGGATGCCTCAAGCCAAGTTCTGACAGAATCTAACTGGGTTTCCTCCCCAGGTAGTTGAACGTAAAGTGCACGCACCACGTTTTCTTGAAGTAGGAAAAGATCAGCGTGATCGTTGTGAAAAGTTTCTATTTCGTTTTCCGCAACGTCGCCATCTATCCGAGATGCGACGTAGCGACTTTCAAAATGGCTCACGAGCAAGGCGTTTCTATATGCAGTAACGTCGGCCTCAAAATCGTGATTGAATTCAGAAATATTTTTTTCAACCTCTGCCAACAGAACATGTTCTCTGATCCATCCTTCTATGATGCGCTCTGCCATAAGCGTACTGTCTTCGACAGACATTACATCTGGTATTCTATTGGATAGTTTATCCAATGAAAGCGTCTCACCGAATGCTGATATGACGATTCTTTCACGTGATGTTTTACTTTCAAAAACCTCACAAGATATCATATTTACACACACGATAGCTAAAGTAAAAACCAGAGCCTTGCTTGACGTATTCATTTACCGTCAGTCGATTAAGCTGTAAAGTACAGCCGTGTTTATTTCGACTTGGTATTTGCGGCGCAATGCCATAATCCACTCTTTTTCAAGATGATCTTGATAGCTTGCAATCACTTGACCTCTTGCTTCCTCAAGTGTTTTAGGTGTGGGTGGAACACGTTTTCTGACATCAATCAGGACAATACCCTCTTCTCCCACTTCGAATGTCATGAATCTTGGCGCCTTGCTTTCTAGGTCAAAATCCCCCTTTTTTATTGCATCGAAAACGGTGTCTGCCCACGTATTTATACCTTCCGGGTAAAGTGCCGTTTCAATTCGGATGGCAAGAGGTCTCTCTCCAATGAGTTCTCTACGCATCGCTTCAATATCGTCATTTTTCTTCACGCCTTTCTTGACCTTCTTTGCAAGCTTAGCGTCTTCACAAGTATACACTGCGATATCTAACCTTTCTGGCCACATGAACAATTCTGAGTTGTTTGCATGGTACTCTTCCAGACCAGATGTATCGCGCACTGCTCTAGACCACACCTTTTTGTCAGTCAATTCAAACAGAAGAATGCCATCGTGATACTCCTCAATGAGAAGTCTGAAATCATCGTGCTTCTCTTCGAGTCTTTCGTTTTCATATGCGAGGAGTTTTTCTTCGACCATCTGATGTATTAATGATTTTAAGATCATTTCAGATGGACGATTTACCCCTCGGATCTTTTGACTGTTGGCGTAATTAATAAAATCTCTCACGGTTGTTTTGTTTCCGTCTATCGAAAACAAAGTTCTCCCAAGTTCAGATTTACTGACATTGTCTATGGGGTGTCCTTTATGGAACACGCTATCAGTTTTATTTACTGATACGACGAGGTTTGATGTGCGACGCGCATCTTGGGTGAATCCATATTCTGTCTTCAGTTTTTTGAGGAAAGAAGACCGTGTTTTATCTGCGCGTGAATCTCGACTCACTTTCTTTTTAAGTGAATTTCTCACGTCGTCAAAAGACTCGAGTTCCTTAAACCCCAGTCGTTTGACAATATGCCATCCATAGCTGCTTAGAAAGGGTTCAGAAATATCACCATTTTGTGCCAAAGCGAACGACGTATTTTCAAACTCTTCCACCATTTTACCTGTTCCAAACCAAGGTAAAACGCCCCCTTTACTTGCTGTTGTTGCATCATCACTGTATTTCAGGGCAAGAGATTCAAATGTTTCTCCGGCTTGAAGGAATTCAGACACAGCGTCTATTTTCGCCTTGCTACTCTCCAGCATCGCCTTGTCAGTGACGTCAGGGACACGTACCATGATGTGCGCGACTTGCACTTCTCCTCTCGCGTCTCGTCTTCCGTCCACTTTTAGGAAATGATAGCCAAACCTGGTACGTACAATGTTGCTGATTTCTCCAACGGGTGTAGCGTACGCCGCTACCTCAAAATTATAGATCATCGAGAATGCAGTAAACCAACCCAAATCACCTCCATTATCTTTTACTGATGGATCGTCACTTCCTCCTTTGCTGGTGGCGACTTCTGTAAAGTCTTCACCCGCTTCAACGCGCCCTTTAAGAAGTGAGATCCTTCTCCATGCTCTCATTGTGTCAGCAGGAAGCGCCTCAGGATCCACACTAACAAGAATGTGTCTTGCATGAATTTCTTCTTGTTGTCTGTCGAATGCCTCTTTGACTAATTCATCCAGCAGATTCATATCCACGAGATAGGGTCTCGCCAATTGCTTTCGATATCCTTCAAGTTCTTTAATGTAATCTGCGACAGTATCCATCCCAAGATATTCAGCTTCCTTTACCTTAAGCTTAAACTTGACAAACAGTTCCATGTAATCGTCGAGAAGCTCACGTGTAACCACACTGTCACGGTTGTTTTTGCCATAAATGTGTTTAAAGTCTTCTAACGTTACCCCTTCACCACCTACTGTAAGTACGTATTCATTATCGGTACTTTTTGCAATGTCTGTTTGTGCTTGAATCTCAGTAAAACAGGCAATCATTGTCAAACAGATGAGGCTAAAAATAAATTGTTTCATAGTGTTGCTTTTTCTTGCGCTTAGCGAATGCTGTAATTTGGTGCTTCTCTTGAAATCATGACATCGTGCGGGTGACTTTCTTTCATGCTGGCACTTGTTATTCTAACAAATTGAGATTCTTCTTGTAAATCGGAAATAGTCTTGGCCCCACAATATCCTAGTCCTGCACGAATACCACCTGTGATTTGATGCATGACCTCTTTGACTGATCCTTTAAATGGGACTTGGCCACTAATCCCTTCTGGGACCAGTTTTTTGACATCATCTTCGGTGTCTTGGAAATACCGATCTTTCGACCCTTTTTCCATGGCTTCTATAGATCCCATTCCCCGATATCCTTTAAAACGACGGCCTTCAAAAATAAAAGTTTCGCCTGGGCTTTCGCCTGTTCCTGCGAGCATTGATCCGACCATCACACTGTCGCCACCTCCTGAGATTGCTTTTACAATATCTCCTGTGTAGCGGACACCACCATCAGCAATAACGGGCACGCCTGTTCCCTTCAAGGCTTTGGCGACATTCATGACAGCGGAAAGCTGTGGTACGCCTACTCCTGCTATTATTCTTGTCGTGCAAATTGATCCAGGTCCGACGCCCACTTTTACGGCATCTGCTCCTGCTTCTACAAGCGCAAGACCCGCTTCAGCTGTTGCGATATTTCCACAGACGACATCCACACCAGGGAAGTGTTTTTTCACCTCTTTGACAACGTCAATGACGCCTTTGCTGTGACCGTGAGCCGTATCAACAATGACAGCATCAACGCCAGCTTCTACAAGTGCTTTAATGCGTTCCATTGTGTCCAATGTGACACCGACGGCAGCTGCCACACGTAATTGGCCAAATCCATCCTTACACGAATTCGGAAATTCGGTGAGTTTAATAATATCCCTGTAGGTGATTAATCCGATCAGTTTGCCATTGTCATCTACAACGGGCAGTTTTTCAATGCGGTGCTCACGGAGAATTTGGGCTGCCTGATCTAAATCAGACCCATCTTTTGTCACAATCAATCCTTCGCTTGTCATCACTTCTGCGACAGGACGGGATGGTGTTTTTTCGAATCTCAAATCTCGATTAGTCACGATTCCTACGAGCATGCCTTCTGGACTCACAACAGGTATGCCACCTATCCGTCTCTCTCGCATGATTCCCAATGCATCCCCCACGGTCGCATTTTTGTTTAAAGTAATTGGGTCCTGAATCATACCATTTTCAGACCGTTTTACTTTCCTCACTTCCTTTGCTTGTTGGGCGATACTCATGTTTTTATGAATCACTCCCATGCCCCCTTGTCGTGCCATGGCAATTGCCATTTCGCTTTCAGTAACAGTGTCCATGGCGGCTGAAATAATTGGCGTTTTGAGCTCAATATTTCTCGAGAAACGCGATGTTAATTCAGTATCACGTGGAAGCACTTCCGAGTAAGCTGGAACGAGCAATACATCGTCGTAGGTGAGACCTTCGCCGAAGAACTTGGCATCTTTTATAGGCATGTTTTCAGATTGAATCGCGTAACTCGCTTTCCTCCCTGAGTGCGCTTTTGCGCCTACCATTCGGTCCGCGATTCACGCAAAGGTACAGAACTACGGCCTAAGAACGTGCACACTTTGGGAAATGACATGCCATTTCCCCGATCCATCTAAAACGCGAACGACAACTGTGTATACTCCGTCAGGTACAAGTTCGTTATTCGAGGTTCCATCCCAACACTCATTTGGACTTTGAGAGGTAAAAATCACATCTCCCCACCGTGAAAGAATGACAAGCTTATACGTGGCTTCTCCACTCGCTATTCCGTCCGATACAAACCCCAATGTCGATGCTCCAGGGGCCCATGGAAACCAGTCGTTGATGTCGTCGTTATTTGGTGTAAACGCAGTGGGAATCCAAAGCAGAGGGTCTTCGGTAAGACAGACTTGGTTTGAACTCGATCCATTTAGTCCCCCTGTCGTGTTGTTTTCTATGGCGACCACAGTGTAACAGAAATCGCCTGGTAATTGTGTGAGATCTCCGATATAATCCTCAGTATGTTGGACATTGGCGCCGTGTGATGTCAGTGGAACTGCAGCACTTAGCCGTGAGGGCGCCCTCAGAATTTCATACGACAAGGTGCCATCAGGAAAGTCTTCATATTCAGACCAAATCAGACTGTTTTCGAAAGCATCTTCATCTGAAGAGCGCCATCCCTGAAGCAAAATACTCTTTCCCAGGTTTGACGTTGTAACTGCCACTTGGCATTCATTGTATACAGAACATCGATAGAGGTAACTTCGCACATCCGTCTCAACATCGGGATCCACAAATGTCAATGGGAAACCCAGTGAGCTCGGAAGCGGTTCCAGTATAGGAATCCAAACGCTATCTACATCCACCCACCGTTCGAGCTGATAGATGCTTATTTCTGTCGCGGCGGGGTCCGTTTCAACCAGAATTTCGATGGCTCCATTTGATAAAACAGATGCCCTCTTTAATTTGGGAGATTCTGGTGCGTCAGGATATGAGAATTCAAGTTCAACTTCGCTAGACCGCGCAATCTTACCGGTTGTTGATTCGGCGACGATGCGGTATTTATACTTGCTTGTGACATTGGCTCCCTGGTGAAGGTATGTTCCGTAGCCTGAAGCAAGGGTGTCGAGCGTTGTCCACACCCCATACGTGCCTGACGCCACGTCATAAAGTGCAGCCTGTGCCACATAGAAATCGACACCACCTTCTATTCCGAGTGGTGCATTCCAGCTTAATTGGGCGCGATCCGTACAAGGAATTTGTGACACCACTGTAAAAATGGAGGTCGTGCACTCGCCCGCAGCATTTGGATTGGGTGACCCGTCATCATTGATGCACTCGAAGACTGCGACACGATAACTCTCAGCCTCTGAAGAGGCAAGAGAAGTAGGGATGATCGCGGATGATGCATTCGGATCGTTGATTTGAAGGACTTCCGAAGAACCGGCTCCCGAACATTTATAGATGATGTACCCCAGCGTTTCCCCAGAAACCGGGTAGTCGAAGTGAACTTCTGCAAGTCCTGTCGCTGGGTCGACGTCGATATGCGTCGTGACGGGTAAATCGGGATTCACTTCACCTACGACTAAGTCTGTTGCGTTACTTACATGGATGTCTGTCCCGTTTGAAGCCGTTTGACGAACTCGGTATATGTTGATGGAGACACAAGGTCCAGGGTTGTCAGTAAAAGCACCTCCAAGGGGAGTGTCAGGAACGATCGCAATGGTATCCCAAACAGCAGTTAATTCATTCAATCGTTCCAGATAGAATGGACCTCCTGCGCCTTCTCCAGAGATCACATATGGACTGTTCCATACCAAATCCACTTCGTCAGCGCCTGCGCCAACGCTGGCGTTGACATGAATCGAACACAGAAAAGGCGATTGAGGAGAACTGTCATTTGTCGTCCCTCCGTCTAATGAAGTGACTTGAACCGCGGTATAGCAATGCGCATATGCATTTGCGTTGTATAAAAACGACGGCATGACCCATCCTGTCGGTAAAACGCCTGTTTCTAGATTGGGCGCAACGAGGTGGGGTGCGGGACTTAAAAGGGTGCCGGGGATGTCAAACACCTTAATCTCATTGTGAATAAATTCCTCAGTTGCGATTGGCGAAAAGACGTCCCAGTACAATGTTGCGTTCCCTGCCGCATTCACATTGTCCACGTGGGTGAGATTTGGCTGTGCATATGCGGTATTTCCGAGACTTAAACCCCATAGGGTTATAAGTATCACCGGTGTTATTTGTTCTATTTTAATAAAACGACGCATGTTATAAAATTACAAAACCTTCAATCAACCCTCTCTGTTTTTTTAAACGTTATCGACATACTTGTCTCCATAACCATATCCATCAGTGTATCCTGAACCGTAGCTGTAGTATCCATAACGTGCAGCATACTTGCTATAGTATTTCATAAGTCGTCGGGGTTTAATCCCATTTAATACAAATGATGCGTGTTTGAGGTTGTTTTGGTCTAACAAATCCTCAAGGTGTTTAATCCCTCTTCGAGACGATTGCTTTGTATTTGTGACCAAAAGCGCTGTATCTACATGCTCCATCAGCACAAGGGCATCGCTGATCAGTAAAATCGGAGGTGTATCTAAAATCACATAGTCGTAATTCTTTTTCAATTGCGACAACAAGGGATCAAGTCTTTCGCTGAGAATTAAGTCAGAGGCGTTCGGTGGGATGGGGCCCGCTGAAATAATGTCAAGTGAAGGGTAGGGGCCAGGCATAATGACTTCTGAAACATTAGATTTCCCGACCAGGAGGTTCGATATTCCACCTTTGTTTTTGAGGCCGAAATAATGATGAACCCTTGGTTTGTGAAGATCAAAGTCGACCATGGCCACTTTCTTGCCAGCCTTCGCCAAAATTGATGCGAGATTGGCACTGACAAAGGACTTGCCCTCGGACGGGTGAAGCGAAGACACGAGGATGACATTGGCGCCTTCTTTTGCCAATAGATATTGAAGGTTTGTTCGCAGCGATCTGAATGACTCTGTGACAGGTGATCGGTTGTCCGCGCGGACTGCCAATGGATCGTCAATCACCCCTTTGTGATAAGGAATCCCCCCTATGACTGGAAATTGTGCGACCTCACGGAGTTCTCCCATGGACTCAATTCGTGCGAAGAAGAACAAACGTATTAACGCCAGTAAAACCCCGATGACAAATCCTGCAAGGACATACGTTAGAATCGTCCTTTGTTTGTTCGGTCCTACGAGCCCTCCGTATCTCGCCCTTTCAATTAAAGAAGCCTCGGGAGTGATGTTTGCCCTTGCAATAATTGTCGTGGCTTTCTGCTCGAGCAGGAACAAAGACAATTTCTCGTTGACAGAAAGCTTCCGCTCCATGGCCAGGATGTCTCTCTGAGTTTGAGGCAAACTCGCCAATCTTACTTCTAAAAGACGGATCTCCACGCTGAGATCTTTTCGGCGTCCAATCAGTGCAATTCTGAAATCATTGATATACCCTTTAATTCCAACTCGGATTTGAGACATTGTGGAGTCGAGTCGTCGAATCGCAGATGATCCTTCTTTTACATCCAACAGCAGAGAAGATCGCCGCGCTTGAAGCGTGAAGATTTCCCCCATTTGGTCTGTCATTAACTTGTCATCCACAAATAAGTAGGACGTAGGAGGCAAATCTCTGTTCGTGGAAGATGAGTTTAAATACGCATTTAAACCATTGAGGGACTCAAGTTGTAAATCCAGCTCACGTCGCTGACTTTCAAGGTCTACCAGCATAGAAAAATACTGTGCCTGCTCCTTGGATAAATCGATGATGTTCTTTTCATCTTTGTAAAAATCCACAAGTTGCGCCAGGCTATCTGTCATCGACTCGATCTCAGAAAGTTGATTGTCAATGTATTTTTCTGCCTGCAGATTGCTTGCGTGGCGCGCCTCAGCTGTATAGTCGATATATGTGGAGGAAAGTGTGTCTAGAAACCGCTTGGCGCGCATGGGCAGGACATCGCGACACGACAGCGTGACGATACTCGTCATCTCAATATTTTCGGCGGAGGTTCGCCCGCGATATTGAGAGATCCTTTGATTCCTGTTGTACACTCTAATTCGGAAATGTTGAGCTATGGCAGCGTCTAAACTCGACTTGTCGTTTTTTGTTTGAGGGTCT
>CAJQPF010000155.1 GCA_905480095.1 uncultured Flavobacteriales bacterium | reverse complement strand
CACATTTTTGGCATGCCGGTACTAAAGGCTGCGCCTCAGCAGCTTACAGGTATTCCTGAGGAACTGGCGAGTGATGACGCAGACGACATTTTCTCAGATTCGATCCATCCTCTGAAGCATCTCCTTGCTGGTTCAGCTGATGCCAACACCGCTGCCGAACCCGGAAGCATGGCCGACAAGCTGACTTTCAATGCAGAAATGTTTCTTCGTGTAATGAGCATTTGCCATACCGTTGTGGTAGAAAAAGATCACGAGCCCGAATCCGAGCAAGCTCACAGCGAGTCGAGTCCGAAGAAAAAGTGGGGATCGAAAGGTGGAACACGATCTCGGAACAATACTTCAGACTCTAATGTCAGTACTGGATCTAAGGCGCTTAACAAGTTGAAGAAAAAGAAGAAGGACGGAGCTCCAGAAGGGCGCACATATCAGGCGGAGAGTCCAGACGAAGGTGCTCTTGTTTCTGCGGCTAGCAATGAGTATGGATTCCAGCTGCTTGGTCGAAACTCCTCTGGAGTTCAAATTTGTAGCTCGTGCCCATCCCTGCTCGAGGATAAGAACGTTGTGGAGGGATTGAAGGATGGAACATTAACCGCAAAACTGCTCGCTGCACAAACAACCGCGGGAACCTCATCCAAGTACTCGCACACACAGGTGAAAACAGTTGATGAAGATGCTGCTCCCCGGTTTGAAACATGGCCAATCCTTGCCATTAACAAGTTTGATTCTGATCGAAAACGGATGTCTGTGCTGGTCAGGTCCCCACCAGAACTTGGATCTGTCCCTATGCTTCTCTGCAAGGGGGCAGATTCATCGATGCTTTTGGAAGGAGTGTGTGAGGGCGCACGCATGCTGGAGAGCATTGTCGATAAAAACGAAGCACCAAAGGTCGAACCAGATTCAGAGGTAGAGAACTCTGAACTTGATACTCTACTGGGCATTCAAGCTCACTTGGGTGGTAAGTATCAACGTTATGAAGTGGAATTGCCGCGTCTGTCTCACAAATAATATTCAACTCACGGCTTGGAATATTTGTATAACAGAATTTGCATCAGAAGGGTTGCGAACTTTAGTCCTTGGGGTCAAAGTTCTTTCAGAGCAAGACGCGGAACAGTGGCTTACAAAGTTCAAGGAAGCATCAACATCGATCGAGGACAGAGACGAGAAGCTGACTGCTGTCGCATATGAAATCGAAAAAGACTTACACATAGTGGGCGCCACTGCCATTGAAGACAAACTACAAGATGGTGTCCCAGAAACGATTGCCAATCTCGAAAAGGCTGGGATCAAGCTGTGGGTCCTTACGGGGGATAAGCGAGAGACAGCGATTGAAATTGGCTACTCCACTAAAGTGCTGACTCCGAAAATGCACCTGACCGAGGTCGTCGACGGACCCTCCGAGAGCGTCAAAGCCCTTGTCGCCATGGAACTCATGAGACACATCAAAATTGGGAATCTGCCTGACTATCAACTTGCATCACTCGACGTAGCGAAAGGCTTTACCCTAAAGTCGATTCTAAACTGCCTCACCCTGGTGGGCGATTGGCGAAGAAAGACTTGGCTCGGATTCCGTTATTTCATGTTGACAAAGATCAAGCGCTTGTGGATGTCGAAAGATAAGTACGAAGATAAGTTGGATGACATCGGGGAAGAGATCGAGGCAAATAAGAGGAGAGAAGACCCCCGCATCCAGCGTAGAAAAGTACGCGAGCTTGCACGAGAAATCATCAAGAACTATTGGAACGACCCGAGCCATGCCCATCCAGAGGGGAATGGCGAAGATGACGATGAGGCGTCGATTGTGACAGACGACCCTCCTGCTGTCTTTGAACGTGCCAAATCTGCAAGGGAATCCCTGAAAAGTCGACGTCAGAGCGAGAAAGAAGCATTAGACTCGATAGTTGAGAAACTCGCTCTCGCCAAAGTGTCCATCAGCAATCGAGATGTGTTCGATGAAGAAGCTCTATCGATGCAGAGCTACATACCTACTCAACATACCACAAACTTTGATAAGGGCAAACGAACCGTGTTTGAAAGGTTGTTTGCAGTGGACAAAGATGTCAGACATGGGATGTTATCGAAACACCTGAAAGAAGAATACAAGGAGGCTCTCGCTCTGGACGAAAAAGAACAGACGGGGAAGAAAGAAATTGAATCAATGGTTGGAACCCCACCTTCTTCCTCCGCCCGCAAAGGTCGCTTTGATGTTAGCTCAGTGAAGAGAGGTCTTGTTGTCGAAGGAGCCGCGTTGAAGCATCTCCTGGGTGATCCAGTCCTGGAAGAGATGCTTTTTGCTGTTGCGAGTTGCTCCGACTCTGTCATTGCCTGTCGAGTGAGCCCAATTCAGAAGGCCCTTCTCCTGAAGATGGTTAGAAAGTATGTTTCACCGACCCCCACTACCCTCGCTATTGGAGACGGTGCCAATGATGTAGGTATGATTCAAGAAGCTCACATAGGCATCGGCATCTCGGGCCTGGAAGGGCAGCAGGCAGTCAATGCTTCCGATTTTGCCATAGCTCAATTTCGTTTCCTTGAGTCTCTCTTGCTCATTCATGGAAGGTGGAACTTTATTAGGATGAGCAAAGCTGTTCTATTTTTCTTCTACAAAAATGCTGCGATGATTGGCACAATGATTGTGTTCTCAGCTAAAGCTCTTCACAGCGGAACGCCGCTTTACGATCCTTGGGTAATTGCAGTATTCAACTTCGTGGGGGGCAGTCTACCGATCATTTTCATGGCAGTATTTGATCGTGACTTGCCCAGGGATTATGTCATGCAACACCCACAAGTTTACGCGTCTGGCCCAGACAATGAATACCTTTCACTCCGTATGACTCTCCGATGGGTTGCACTTACGTTTATTCAAGTGTTTACCATATACTATTTTGCGGCATTACCTTTGCAACTTGGTGGAGGCGTCACATCTGCATTCGACGGACTGATGGGGAATCATGACAGAGATGTACCCGGGGATGGTGAAGGTGGTGATTTGAAAGTTTTTGGAACAACCATTTACTCTCAGTTGATTTACGTTGTTACCTTCAAGGTGAGTAGTTCCATCTTCTTTTGATAAGCCATCATCCCTGTGATCTGTTTAGCATCTTACCTCTTTTGCATATATTCAGGCTTTGTATGAAACACGTTCCCTTATTCATGGAGAGTTTCCCACTTTCACATGTAGGCGAGGCAAGGGTGAAGGCTGGTGGAATCGTATGGGATATACTTGGGTGGGGGTGACGTGGTTTTCTATTTTGTTTTATATATGGTTTCTATATATGTATGAAGTAAGTACCACTCAATAACTTGATATTGATTTGTCAACATTCTCTTTGATTTGCTGACACATTGAAAAAATTCTGTTGCATCTTGCACTGCAGTTGATTGGGAGAAAAGGTCCGCAGACGACGACATTTTTTCCTTTTGTGTATGTGACCCAGCATCTTCTGAATATGAGATCAATGACGTGGATGATTTCGATTTTGACGCCTACAATTGCAGTCGTCTTTGATGTTACAGGAAAGGTATATAGCAACATGTTTTACCCGACGCAGACACAAATACACACAGAAATAGCTGCAAATGAAAGGAAGTCGGTCTGTACATAAGATGTGGCTGTTTGTGACGGTGACAGTTGGTGGTTGGGGCACTATTTAGCACATATACATTATTATTATAACAGATGAATTCTCAAACTGTGCATTTGTATTTCTGCCATTTTATGTTATCTCGATTCAAATGGGGCCCCTCCTTGCGCAGTGACCCACGGATGATGCATTATTTGGAACAAGGACAGTCGTTCACGAGGATCTTCTCTTAGCATGCTTTGTAATAAATCTATTGCTTCCAAGCTGATGGGTTTTTGCCACTGTTCAATAAGCTGTTTCAATCCACCCCTGTTAATGAGACGAAAGCGCGGATCATCAGCACTGGCCCACTCGAAGGGCGGAAGACCAACAAGCATAATAAACAGAACAATCCCTGCAGCCCAAATATCTACAGCAAAGCCATCAAATGGCTCAGTATTTTTGAGAATCTCCGGCGATATATAATTCGGTTTTCCACACTGGCCCTGAGGAAGTATAAGCCTCCGTAATGTCCCCGCGCTGACATCAAATACTTTATCACATAGCTTTGGGGAGTTGTAGGGTATTCTTATGCACATCCCAAGGTCAATGACTAATGCTTTTGTATTTTCATCCACCAATACATTTTCAAGTGAGATATCTCGATGGCATACTCCGTGTTTTTGAAGGTTGTATAAAGCCTAGTTTCAATGGAAGAAAGAAAATTTATTG
>CAJQPF010000154.1 GCA_905480095.1 uncultured Flavobacteriales bacterium | reverse complement strand
TTCGGAGACGGATGGAACGGAGCGGAATACTTCGTTTTCAACACAGTGACTGGTGCTTTAGAACTTCAAGGATCTCTTGATACTGCGTTTTCTGGAGACGGTCTTTCTCAAGGTTCTGATTTGATTTGTTTGGCACCTGGTTGCTACAGCGTTGAAGTAAGTGCTGGAGCTTCACCTGGTGAGGTAAGTGTTTCTATGACGGATCAATTAGGAACGTTCTACGGTACTACCGGTGGTGATTCTGTTTGGCCTCTTGACTTTCTTTTAGGTGGTACTTGTGACTTTGCGGGATGTACGAGTCCTTCTGCTCTTAACTACAACATTAGTGCTACTACAGATGATGGGTCTTGTCAAGAACCACCTTCAAACGATCAACTTGCAAATGCTGAGGCATTGGCATGTGATGCATTTGTGAACGGAAATTTATTATACGCTACAGATGACCAAGGTTTAATTGGTTCTGAATTTGCTGGAAACGAAGTAGCTTCTACTGGTGTATGGTACGTTCTCAATGCGGCTGCAGATCAACAAGTGACTGTAAGTACTTGTGATACTCCTACAAACGATGCAACGACAGATTACACAGGAGATACTAAGGTTCACGTTTACACAGAAGCGGTAGATGGTTCATTGGTTGCGATGGCATCTAACGATGATGGATGTGGAACTGGTTTCTTATCTAGCGCTACGTTCAACGTATCAACAGGTGTAGATTACTACATCTTGATTTCTGAGTACTCTGCTACGACAAATGGAAACGACTTTGTAGTTTCTGTGACTTGTACTGAATGTGAAGGTGTACCTTCTAACGATGATTGTAATGATGCTACAGCACTTGTGACTGGAGAGACATACACAGGATCAACATGTTGTGCTTCACAAGAACCTATGGATATTCCATGGGCTGGATTCTCAACTGCATATGGTGTGTGGTTTACTATGAACTCTGGGGACTTCGATACATTTAGTTTCGATGCAACAAACCTTACAAATGAAACAATTGGATTAGGCTTTATGGGAACAGGCGATTGTGAATCTTTAGTTCCTGTAGCTGGTTGTGTTGTTTCTGGAACATGTGCTGGTTCTGTTGAAACATTTATTGACTTAGTTCCTAATACAGATTACTACGCTGTGATCTGGACTTCTGATCTAAATACGTGTGGTGACTTTGAATTCACTTATACTGGTATAAGCTTTGGATGTACTGATGCGACTGCAACGAACTACGATGCGACTGCTACAACGGACGATGGAACCTGTGACTTTACAGATGTTGTTCCAGCAAACGATATTTGCGACAATGCTCAAGCTTTGGATTGTAACACCGTTACTGTTGGTTCAACAGGTGGTTCAACTATTCTAGGTTCTCCAATCGGAGTTGTAGGATGTGAAACTGCTCCTGGTGCAGGTGTTTGGTACTCATTCGTGGGTGACGGACAACTTCATAACATTAGCACATGTGGATCTGATATCGATTCTAAGATTAACATTTACACAGCAGATGTTGCTTGTGGAGGTGGTGGCGTTGATGTTCCTCCTGCTGACGCATGTGGAGAAGGCTTAGTGACTGTAAACATTAGTGTAGGTGGTGGAACTTGGGATTCAGAAATCTCTTGGTCTCTTGATGATGCTGCTGGTACTTCAGGAGTCGCTCCTTCTACTGGAAGTGTTTGTTTGCCTGAAGGTGACTACACGTTCACTATGAATGATGCTTACGCTGACGGATGGAATGGTGCAAACGCAACATTTACAAATGGTCTTGGTGAAGTTATTGGCTTCTTTACTTTAGAGGCTGGCGCTTTAGGAACAGCAACTTTATCTGTTTCTGCATACTCTATGGAGCCTGTTTATCAGCCAGGAGACTTTACATGTTTCGCGTCTGCTGCTAGTAGTGATGGAACAGGTACATGTGATTTGTTTGATGCTGACGATGTGAATTTCGAGTTTGTTTCAACTGTAGGTACACTTTACTACGTTCTCGTAGGTTCTGAAGGTACAGACGGTGCATTCGATCTTGTTTTTGATTGTGCTGCTGTAGTTGAGGGATGTATGAACACTGCTGCTTGTAACTTCGATCCATTGGCTAACGTAAGTACTGATACTTGTGATTTCTGGTCATGTGTTTGTTCAACTGAAACAGGAACAGCTGTTCAACTAAATATGGTTGATGCGTTCGGTGATGGATGGAATGACGCAGGTTACACCATATCTGACCTTGCTGGCAACCTTCTTTTCGAAGGTAGTCTTGACGATGCTCAGTTCTCTGTAGACAATGATAACTTTGCTGGTCCAGAGTTTGGATTCGACATGCTATGTCTAGAGCCAGGATGTTACAACATCTCTGTCACTCCTGGTGATTGGGGTTCTGAAGTTTCTTGGGATCTTAGTATCGAGGATGGTACTGTACTTGTTGCTGGAGGTGCTCCAGATTCACAGACTATCTCTGTAGGAGGTGCTGTTTGTGGATGTACAGATGCAGGTGCTTGTAACTACGACGAACTTGCAACTGATGAGGACGGATCTTGTGAGTTCTTGACTTGTGCAGGATGTACGGATACAACTTCTTGTAGCTACGATGCGCTTGCAACAATTGAGGATGGTTCTTGTTGCTACAGTAACTGTGTAGATGTACAGATGTTTGACTCTTTCGGAGACGGATGGAACGGCGCTGTGTACACGCTTTCTACTGTTGACGGAGTTGAAGTTGGTTCAGGTACAATCGACGTTGGTTCTGCTGCAACTGATTCTTACTGTCTAGCTGATGGATGTTACTCAATCACTGTAGGCGGAGGTACATTTGACTCTGAGATTACGTGGACTGTACTAGGAGCATTTGGAGGTCTTGTGTCTGGAACAGGTGATTTATCAACTGTTACTTTCAACGTAGGAACTGGTGATCAGTGTGTTGTTGGTTGTGACATCTCTTGTGCTTGTAACTACGATGCTGCTGTAAACATCTCTGATGTTGAACAGTGTGTATTCTCTGGTTGTGAGGGATGTACTTACCCAGATGCATCTAACTACGATGCATCATCAGTTTCTGATGATGGTTCTTGTACGTTCGATATCGCTAACCCATGTCCTGCGGACTTGAACGGTGATGGAACGATAACAGCTACCGACCTTCTTATCTTCTTAGGAGCGTTTGGTACTACTTGCTAAGAATAGCATAAACGATATAAAGAAAGCCCCGCAATAGCGGGGCTTTTTTGTGTCTTAAACTTTTTAATAGGAAAACCCCGCTATTGCGGGGCTTTCCTATGGGTTTAATATTTCACGTTGAGATTATGACATCCAAGCGCCGCCATTAATATCTATGGCTTGACCCGTCATCGATGTTTGTGCATTTGAAAATAGAAACTGCACAAGGGCTGCGATCTCCTCAGGCTCGCTAAACTTTCCAGTCGGTACATATTGCTTTTGCGCTTCCAGCATTGACTCGTATGTGCCCCCTTCTTCTTCCGCCATTTCTTGAATACGATTTCTCGCCATCTCTGTATTGACCCAACCAGGATTAATTGCATTAATTAATATTCCGTCTCGGGCGTATTGCATGGCCATACTTCTAACCAGCCCCAAGAGTCCAGTTTTCGAAGCGACATAAGCGGGTTGTGTTGGGACTCCAAACCGTGACAGTATACTAGATGTCACAATGATATGACGTGTTTTATATCCTTTTTGTTTGGCTTCATTTAGCCAAGGGATACTTGTGATGCAAGTGTAGTAGGTTCCAGATAAGTTCACGTCAATAATTTCATTCCACCTGTCTTGAGGTTTGTTAGACCTATGATATACGTTTGCGCCTCCTATTCCGGCATTTGCAAAAACAGAAACCAAGGGGTGCTCCTTCAGGTTTGCTTCATCACTAGAAAGAAAGGATTCGAGTTCATTGACATTTGAGATGTCTACTCCAGCAACAAGATGTGCTTCTTTGTTGTCTAATTTGTCTAGTACGTTGTTTAGTTTGGTGGTATTTCTACCTACAAGTAACAGTCGCGTATTTTTTTCCTTTGCCAGTTGTTCAGCTGTAGCAGCACCTATACCCGATCCTGCACCTGTTATTAAAATTGTCTTCATACTACAAATTTGAGGGTTAAATTTGCACTATGAAAGGCTTAGAGTATTTAATACGAACGAAGTTATTAGCGTAATGCGTTGGACTAACTATTTTATTCATCCAGGGGACAACAGGTATTACGTTTTTTCTTTTAATGAGCCACATCACAAAGAGATGTTCGAAAAAGCTCTTGTCGCAGAAAAGATACCCTTTGAGAATTACAAGGATGAAGAATTGGAATACGGTGCAAAGTATTTGTTTGGGATTCCCCGAACACATCTAAACGAAGCGATGAGAGCAAATAATCTACTTCATGCCTCCATAAGGGACCCCTTTATTAAATCCAAAACACTTCGATGGGGTTTGCTTTTAATCACCGGTTTTATGATTGCTTTATCGCTCCTCGGCGCTTTGTCAAATAAGGCATATGGTCAATCTTGGGAATTGGCAGTTCAAACGCGTCTCAGTACTCCTTTTAAGTTAGTAGGGATGGAACCGCAAACATTTTCTGCGGATGGCTTAACGACCACTTGGTCTCCAAAAGTTGGACAAGGTTTCGGAGTCCGCTTGCAATATCGATTTAAAGAAAATTGGACTTTTGGAACAGGCTTGCTGTGGCTTAGAAACAATTATAAAATTGATTATCACTACCAAAATGACACATTGGGATTAAGCAGTTTTGACACCATTCCCTTGTTACGCGCTTCGGCATATCAAATTCCATTCCTAGCTGAAACGCGCGTGCCTCTCGGTTTGGGATATTTTGTCACCGCTGCAGCAGGTATAGGGTTAGAATTAAGACCTTCTGATGTTTTTGTTCAGGGTTACACCGATGATGGTATGAATAGCAGATCTTACGAAGCCTATTTAGGGAGGGTGAGATGGATGTCTGTTTTAATGATGGCAGAACTGGGCTTGGAAAAAGAGCCTAAAGGGGAAACGCCTGGATGGTATCTAGGGGTGTATTGGTCTCGTGCTTTAGGCAACTCTATTTGGGTAGAGCAAGTGATTGACTCCAATCCTTATAGAATCATTGATAGCGCTTTTCTTAATACCACACTGGCAGGTGTCGAATGTCGTATATTACTTAAATAGTTTCAGTTGAGTAGCTGACTCCGAACGAAGCCCGAAATCACTTTCCCATCTGCCTTTCCAGCCATCTCAGCTGATGCCGCTCCCATAACCCGCCCCATATCTCCCATGCCCGTAGCTCCTAGATTTGAGATGATTTCTTTCACCTTGGATTCAATTTCTTCTTCAGTCATTGCTTTCGGAAGGAATTCATCAAGCACGTTTGCTTGTGCGATTTCTTCTTCTGCCAAATCTTCTCTTTCTTGTCCTCGATAAATCTCAGCTGTATCCAATCGTTGTCTTTGCAGTTTACTGATTAGTTTGATTGCAATAGAATCATCTAGATCTTCTGTTGCACCTGTTTTTGTTTGCTCCAGAATAAATTTGCTTTTTACATCTCTAAGTGTCGCCAATCGAACTTTATCTCGGGCGCGCATCGCATCTTTTATGCGCGATGTAATTTGTGAATGTATGCTCGCCATCAATCTACGTTATCATGTAGAAATGGATTGTCGTCACGTAGTTCTATTCTACGTTCTCCATTTTCATCTACTTCTTCGTTAATCGAAAACCTGCTTGTACTTGATTCGGATGAATGGGACACATCATCGAGTGATACATTTCTACGTTTAAATGCGGGCTCGTTTTCTAAATCAGAGATGCGACCTGGTAATCTAAGCTTCATTTTCACATCGTTAAGCGCTGTTTTTGTTTGCTTCTGACGTTCTGCAAAGGCCTTTTTATTCTGTTCTTCCCTTTCAAGGTTATTGATCACATCCTCACTTTCCGTCGTAGAAGGAGAGCTAAAGGTTTCATTTGCAGTTTTTTCTAAAGGTGCATCATCCAGATTATGAATAATAAATTCATCATCTTTGATGGTGCTTTCAGATGGAGTTTGTGTTGCTTCAGGTACTGCTGTATCTGGAGACGTGCCAAACAAATCAGAATATTGTGCTTCCAAATTTAATTCCGTATCCTGCTTCTCTTCGACAATAAAAGGTTCTTCAGTCGCATCGGTTACAGTATTGATGCCTGATTCGATTTCTGTTTCTTCATTATTTACAGGAGTCATACAATCGACAGGCGCAGTTACCTCGTTTGATTCGTCCCCTAAGTTATAGATGATGCTCTTTTTTTCAATTTGTTCCGAACCCGTTTTTACTTCATGCGCTTCAAATCCTGTTGCGATGACTGTGATGCATATATCTTCTTCCAATTGATCATCCATTGCGTAGCCCCAAATTACTTCTGCGTTTTGGCCAGCAGCCTCCTGAATGTAATCGGTGATTTCCATGATTTCATCCATCAAGATCTCCTCATTCCCTACTGTGATATTTAGCAATACATGCTTTGCGCCTGTGATGTCATTGTCGTTGAGTAGCGGACTTTCAAGAGCTGCAACAACAGCATACTTTGATCGACCTTCTCCAGATGCCATTCCCGATCCCATAATCGCATTTCCACTCTGACGCATGACTGTATTTACGTCGTTCATATCGACGTTGATTTCTCCTGTACGCGTAATGACTTCAGCGATGCCCTTCGCAGCGATACACAACACTTGATCTGCATTCTTAAATGCTTTACGTAATGTTTGGTTTCCGTAAAGTTCTCTCAGCTTGTCATTTCTGATGACGAGTAAGGTGTCCACAGACTCTCTCATGTTTTTGAGACCACTGTCGGCTTGGTTTGATCTCTTTTTCCCTTCAAATTTGAAAGGAATGGTAACAATACCGACTGTTAGGATTCCTAATTCACGACATGCCTGAGCGATGACGGGACCTGCTCCGGTTCCTGTTCCGCCTCCCATACCGGCTGTTACAAACACCATCTTGGTGTCGGCGCCAAGTAAATTCGTCAGATCCTCTAGGTTTTCTATTGCAGCATTCTTTCCAACTTCTGGAATAGACCCAGCACCTTGTCCAGAAGTAAGCGTAGATCCCAGTTGAACTTTCAATGGAACATTACTTACATCAAGGGCTTGTGCGTCTGTGTTACAGACGATAAAGTCCACACCTTTAATTCCTTGTTCAAACATTGTATTAACGGCGTTTGATCCGCCTCCTCCAACACCAATGACTTTGATGGGATTGTTAGATGATTTAGGTAGTGCAAATTGCATGTTATTAATATTTATGGGTGTGGACTATTGTTCTTCTTCTTTCTCAAACCAATCTTTAATATTCTTCACGAAGTCTTCCATGAATCCTTGGCGACGTTTCACATCAGGTTCGATCTTTGTGGTCATTGAAGCAGCGCTTTCACTTTCTTCATAACCACGGATTACAAGTCCGACACCTGTTGAGAATGATGGGATATTTGTGTCTTTTGGTGGCTCGTAAAGATGTTCATTTGGATATCCCACCCTGCAGTCAAGTCCAGTATGGTACTGAAAAAGCTGTGTGATGTGTCTCAATTGACTACCGCCCCCCGTAACAACAATACCTCCGATCAATTGATCGCCTAACCCTGATGCTTTTATTTCATAGTGTACATGTTCGATGATTTCGACCATCCTAGCTTCAATGATACTTGCCAGATTCCTCAAAGAAATTTCTTTCGGTTTGCGTCCTTGTAACCCCGGAATACAGACGAGCTCATTGTCCTTCATTTCTTGTGCAAGGGCTGAACCAAACTTACATTTAAGTTTTTCAGCCTGTTTGCTCATAATGTTACATCCTTGGCTGATGTCACTGCTTATGACTTTTCCTCCAAATGGAATCACAGCTGTATGTCTGATTATTCCATCTTGGAAAATGGCGATATCTGTTGTGCCACCACCTATGTCAACCAATGCTATGCCAGCTTCTTTTTCTTCTTCTGTTAGTACAGATGAGGACGAGGCCAATGGTTCAAGAACCAGCTGGTCGATTTCTAATCCTGCTTTTGTAATGCACTTGTATATATTTCGTGCTGCTGCGATATCTCCAGTAATGATGTGGAAGTTTGCCTCCAAACGAATGCCAGCCATTCCCCATGCTTTTGACAGGGTTTGTAGAATTACAAGATTGGGATATTTATTAAGTTCTTTT
>CAJQPF010000153.1 GCA_905480095.1 uncultured Flavobacteriales bacterium | reverse complement strand
CATTCTACAGAAAATGGACAACACAGATCCTGAGTTTGTTGTACCTGCTAAATTGGAAGAACTTCTTATGTCTAGAGATTACGGTCAATATGTGGATGAAAGCGGAGAATTGGTCATTTGCTTCATACATGGCACAGACATCACAGGAGGAAACTCTGGATCTCCCGTCATGAATGCAAATGGTGATCTGATTGGGCTTGCCTTTGATGGCAACTGGGAAGCAATGAGCGGAGACATCGCGTTTGAGCCATCACTTCAGCGTACGATCTCTGTGGACATTCGATATGTTTTGTGGATCGTAGATAAATTTTCAGGTGCAACAAACATTATTGATGAACTTGATTTGGTTTGGGAAAACGAAGCCGTTGAGCCATCTGAAACAAGTACAATCTCTGACCCTGCTGGTTATAAAGAATAAAAACATGACATCTCATTAATTTGGGGCAACCCCGAATGGTTTTATGATCATTCGGGGTTTTTGTTTTCCATATTTATTAAATAGTACCTTTGCTTTGTGAGAATAGATATACTAACAGTACTGCCTGGACTTTTAAAGGGGCCTTTTGCAGAAAGCATCGTGAAACGTGGCATAGAGAAAGGGCTTGTGGAAGTTCATTTACACGATATCCGTAAATACACGAAGGACAAGCATAAAAGAGTGGACGACACCCCTTTTGGTGGAGCGGCGGGAATGGTACTCGCAATTCAACCCATCCATGATGCAATTGAGGATTTACAATCACAAAGGGACTACGATGAGGTGGTTTTTTTAACACCTGATGGTGAAAGACTTGCACAAAGCCGTGTTAATCAGCTCTCTCTTTGTGGCAACATCTTGATGATTTGTGGTCACTATAAAGGAATAGACCAAAGGCTCAGAGACAAATTTGTGACACTAGAAATATCGATTGGCGACTATGTATTAAGTGGTGGCGAACTGGCAGCTGCAGTATTGGCCGATGCGATTGTAAGGCTAGTCCCCGGTGTGATTGGAGACGAAATGAGTGCGTTGACTGACTCTTTTCAAGACGGATTATTAGCCCCACCAGTTTACACAAGACCTGCAGAGTACCAAGGATTAAAAGTCCCCGAAGTGTTGCTGAGTGGAGACCATGCAAAAATCCAAAAATGGGAGGAAGATCAAGCGCTAAAACGAACCCAAGAGAGACGTCCAGATTTACTTCACGGATAAAGTTAGATTTTATGCCGAGCGTACTGAATTTATTCGTAATATTGCACACCGAATTCAGACGGGCTTAAGAATATTATTATGGAGCGTATTAAGGAGATTTCAAATATGATGGTTGAGCCACGCGAGTGGCCAAAGTTTGGCGCTGGAGATACAGTGACCATTACCGTCAAAATTACCGAGGGTAAAAAGGAACGTCTACAAGCTTTCCAAGGTGTTGTTTTACAACGTCGTGGATTTGGCATGACTGAGACCTTTACCGTCCGTAAGATGTCAAGCAGCATAGGAGTAGAAAGAATATTCCCTACCAACAGCCCACACATTGACAGCATCGTTGTCAATAAGTACGGCGTTGTACGTAGATCTAGAATATTCTACATCCGTAACTTAACTGGTAAGTCAGCGCGTATTAAAGAGCGCCGTATGTAATCAGTACACCGTACATTTAAAAAAGCCGTCCCTTTTAAGGAGACGGCTTTTTTATTGTCTAATAAGCAGAAGATATTTCAACCCAACAACGCATCCACACGTGCCAAAACTGAGGCCTCTCGTGAGGTAACGCTCGAAACCAGTTCTTCACAACGAGAAAGAACTGACACCACATACGCTTTGTCATTTAGATCAGCTGTGTTGACTCTCGCATTGAGAATAGCGCCAAGTACAGCGGTTCGAAGGCACATGGCTCCCACGCCTGCATCGGTGATGGAGTTTGGATTGCCAAAATCTGCCATGGCTTCTGCAATTTCGAGCGCGTCATGAGCGACCTCAGCCACTTGCATGGGAATTTCAATGGCGTGTTTGGTTGCGGCCTGTATCGCATGATCACGTGTGATCTTCTGATCTTCTGTCGATTTGGGAAGCCCATAGGCATCCATGATTCCGTTAAATGCCGCTGTGTCGGCGTCGACCAGCTCGAGCAAACGCGTATGGAAGTTTTGGCCTTTGTCTGCCCAGTTACTGAACTCCTCCCAGCGATCATCCCACCCACGTTTATTTGCGCTCAAGTTCGCGACCATCGTAGAAAGCGCTGTACCAAGGGCACCAGAATAGGCAGCGATGGAACCTCCTCCAGGGGCAGGTGATTCGGACGCTGTTTCATCAGAAAATTCTCGCAGGTTTTTTTCAAGGAGCGGGAATGAACCAAGCCCACCTATTAAATATTCAATGATGCGCTCATCAGGATTGAATGGTGCCAAATCATCCAAGCCGAGGGATTTAATGGCAATCTTAATCTTTTCAGATTCTGAGACGCCAGTAGATCTTTGTTGTTTACGCAGGAAATAATCTGCAGCGTCCGTCATTACTTTTAGAGGAACGAGACCTACGAGTTCTGAACCAGTCACTCGAATCCCACGGTCTTGGGCTTTTGAGCACGCTTCGTCAAATGCAACATGTGTGGGTGTCACATTAATGTCTGTTAGATTTAAGGAAAGCTGAGCGATTCCATACTCTTCAATATACCAGCCTATTCCTTTCACAGACTTGAGCGTTCCAGGCTGACGAATTGGGTCACCATTTGCATCCTTCATGATTTTACCCGAAACCTTCCCCCCTTCGCGCTTGAGTCTACCAGCTTCTCTGATATCAAAGGCAATTGCATTCGCACGGCGAGAAGAAGTGGAGTTAATATTGATATTGTAAGCCACCAGGAAATCACGGGCGCCGATTGCTGTTGCGCCAGTTTTTTGAGCGCGATCATTGAACGCACTGGGACCAAAATCTGGTCGAAATTCATCCGATGACAGTTTTTCTAACCCTTCATACTCCCCTTTTCTACAAAAAGCAAGGTTTTTACGTTCAGGGGTGTGGGCTGCTGATTCATAATGGTATCCGGGAATGCCTAACTCCTCACCCACACGTTTGCCCAAGGCATGCGCTACCTGAATACAATCTTCCATCGTAACTCCAGAGATGGGCACAAATGGGCAAACATCTGTTGCGCCCATCCTGGGATGCTCCCCAGTGTGTTTCGACATATCAATAAGTTCGGCGGCCTTTTCTATGACACGAAATGCGGCTTCACCGATCGTTTCTGGTGGACCGACAAAAGTGATCACAGTACGGTTTGTACTTTTTCCGGGATCGACATCTAAAAGCCTGCAGCCATCAACGGTCTCTATGACTGAGGTCACAGCATCAATGATTTCGGGACGACGTCCTTCAGAAATATTAGGAACACATTCAATGAGTCTTTGCATGGAGTAAAACTACCTCAAAAGATGTCGATTTAGCCTAACCAAACTTCTCCATTAACATACACCTTTTCAACAACGACGTCATTCAATCGGTATGGAATTTCCTCCAGTCCAGTCATTTCACGCGTTAAGATGAAATTTGCACGTTTCCCCAACGAGAGTGTACCCACTGAATCCGCAAGCTCCATGGCGGCTGCGCCGTTTAAAGTCGCAGAGGCGATTGCTTCAATGGGTTCCAGCCCCATCTTCAAAGACCCGAGACGTACCACTTCAGTCATATCTCCTGAGGGCGAGGTGCCAGGGTTTTGATCTGTTGCAAGCACAAGAGGGAGACCTGCATCGATAAGTTTACGACCAGGCGTATAAGGTAGGCCCAAGAAATGAGAGCAAAGCGGAAGCGCTACCGGAAAAGTAGGATGCTTTCTGTCTTTTGAAAGCGTCGTTTTCAGAGCGGCAATATCTTCATCGCTGATCACTTCTAAATGGTCTACACTCAGCGAATTATTATTAACGCACAACTCTACTCCTCCTAATACATTAAACTGATTAACATGTACTTTAGACTTAATACGTAATTTAGAAGCTGCCTCAATGATTCGCTGCGTATCTTCCAATGAAAAGTAGCCTGTTTCGCAAAAAACATCCACATAATCCACAAGCCCTTCCGAGACAAATTCGGGAAGCATATCCTCAATGACATGTGTTGTGTAATCCGACGAATTGTTGAACTCAGCAGGGACTGCATGACACCCAAGAAATGTGGCCTTAAGTGGAATGGGTGACACAGACTTAAGACGCTTAATCACCCTCAGCATCTTGCGCTCTGCTTTGAAAGTAAGCCCGTAACCTGTTTTAATCTCTAACGCACCTACCCCAAGCTTGATCACATCTAAAAGGCGATCAAGTGACATGTCAAAGAGCACGTCCTCAGGCAATTTCTGTAATGCACGTGCAGAGTTGAGTATTCCACCTCCTTTTGCTGCAATCTCTTCGTATGTCAATCCTCTTAAACGATCGAGAAACTCACCTGCTCTGTCATCAGCATACACAAGGTGAGAGTGACTGTCACACCAAGAAGGGAGCATGTAGCGCCCTGAGCACACAACTATTTCTCCTTGACATTTGGGACATTCTGACATGGGGCCAAACCCCGTTATTTTCTTACCCTCAACTGTTAACCATGCATTTTCAAGTACAGGAAATTGCTTCATGTCAGCTCCAGCCAAGTAAGGAGGAGAGATTTCGTAACAACCGACCAATCCTTTGATGTCTTTAAAGAGTGTTTGCATAAGCTGCAAGTTATATCTTGCAGGCTATGGCAGGCAATACTTTTGGCAAGCTCTTACAAATAACTACGTTCGGCGAATCTCACGGGGCTTCTATCGGAGGCATTCTTGATGGGGTTCCGTCGGGCTTAAGCATTGATATCGAGTCGATTCAGAGCGAATTAGACCGCCGCAGACCTGGAACATCACAACTCACTACGGCGCGGAAAGAACACGATATCGTGGAGATTTTTTCTGGGATCATCAAAAACGAAGATGAATCTTTAATCACTACAGGCACACCTGTCGGGTTTGGTATCCAGAATAATGATGCAAAAAGCAAAGATTATTCATACCTAAAAAACGCATATAGACCCTCACACGCAGATTATACCTATGAAGCCAAATATGGCCTAAGAGATATTCGGGGCGGAGGACGATCTTCCGCACGAGAAACCGCATGCAGAGTGGTGGGAGGAGCCATTGCAAAACAACTTCTATTCGCTGCTAGCAAAGTTGAAATAAGCGCCTATGTTGAAAGAGTACACGACATCTCAGTCCCCTTCCCTCCTGCTTATTTTGAGAGATCAGTGATTGACGAGAACATTGTAAGGTGTCCCTCAAAGGACATCGCTGACAGAATGATTCAGCGCATTGAAGATGTTAAAAACACGGGTGACACGGTAGGAGGCTCAATTGTAGTTGTGGCAAAAAATGTTCCGTCGGGATGGGGAGAGCCTGTTTTTGACAAACTCGAAGCAGATCTGGCAAAAGCACTCATGAGCATCCCTGCTGTAAAAGGTATTGAAGTGGGTTCGGGGTTCAGCGGCACTCTTATGAAAGGGTCAGAACACAATGACGCCTTTAGAACAGACAAGGTTGGCAAAGTCAATACTGAGACAAACAGAAGCGGAGGTATTCAAGGGGGGATTTCTAATGGAGAAGAAATCGTGTTAAGAATCGGATTTAAGCCCGTTTCAACAATTAAAAAAGAACAAAACACAGTGAACCGAGACAGTGAAGAAATGAAGATTATCGGAAAAGGAAGGCACGATCCTTGTGTTCTACCTCGCGCCGTTCCTATCGTTGAAGCAATGGTTGCATTGGTCTTGGGAGACCATCTGTTAAGGCAAAGATCGGCACGTTTATGAACGAACACTGGACACAAGAATTGACAAAACAATGAGCAAAGAATCTACAAACAACGGACTGGCCTTGCATTGGAAAGTAATTATAGGCCTGATACTTGGTGTGATATATGCCTGGATGAGCGTGGAGTTTGGTTGGAATGAATTTACTTTAAAGTGGATTCAACCCTTCGGAGATATTTTCATAAATCTCTTGAAACTCATTGCTGTCCCGCTTGTTCTATTTAGCATTATCAGTGGTGTCGCAAGCTTAGGAGACATGAAAAAACTTGGCCGAATGGGGGTTAAAACGTTGGCCATTTACCTGACAACAACAATGTTTGCCGTGATTGTGGGCTTAACACTTGTGAATGTTTTCAAGCCTGGAACCCAGGCGAGCGAAACACTGAGAGAGGATAACAGAATAAGATATGAGCTTTGGCGAGATGCAAATGACATTACGCGGTTAGACAGCATCAATATTTCTGCTTTGCCTGAATTTGCAGGGAAAGTAGAGCGCATTGAAGGAGAGGCCACTGAAGCAAACGAATGGGTCAGTGACAAGCTAAACAAAGCAGAAAACACAAAAAACAGCGGCCCCCTTCAGCCCTTGGTCGATGTCGTTCCTAAAAACATATTTCAATCTTTAAGCGACATGCAAATGTTGCAAATCATCTTCTTTGCGATTTTCTTCGGAATCGTGGTCACTGGACTTCAAGAAGCGCAGAAAAAAACAGTTGTCAAAGCTGTAGAGGCATTAAATGAAGTGTTTATTCAAATGGTTTGGGTGGTTATGAAGGCGATGCCCATCTTTGTGTTTGCGCTCATGGCAGGCCAAATCGTGAAGGCTGCAGGTTCCGACCCAGAACATTTTCAGCAGCTACTCACATTTTTATTGTACTATTCAATTGTCGTTGTTTTGGGACTTTTTATCATGGCATTCATCGTGTACCCTGCCATTGTCTCATTGTTTGTCAAGAAGATGAGTTGGCGGCAGTTTATGTCGGGAATGCGCGATGCTCAAATCACTGCATTTTCTACATCTTCCTCCGTAGCCACGTTGCCAGTCACCATGAAATGTGTGGAGGAAAACTTAGGCGTTTCTGAGCGCAGCTCGAGCTTCGTCCTTCCGATAGGCGCCACTGTAAATATGGATGGAACAAGCTTATATCAAGCGATCGCAGTGGTCGCACTTGCTCAGTTTCATATGGTGGATCTGAGCATCGCTCAACAATCAATCATTGTGCTGACCGCCACTTTAGCATCAATCGGCGCTGCAGCCGTTCCTAGCGCAGGCCTTGTCCTTATGATCATTGTACTCGAAAGTGTGGGGCTCAATCCCGCCTGGATTGCGCTGATATTCCCTGTGGATCGAATCCTCGACATGTGCCGAACGGTCGTCAATGTAACCGGTGACGGAACAGTGAGCACACTTGTTGCAGCAAGCGAAGGTGAACTGGAACAAGTTAAGCGTTAAGAGATCACATGTACAAGTGTTTTACATTTCTGTTTGTCTTATTCGTTGTGGCTACAACTCCTTGTAAATATGCCGCACAAACCTGCCCTTTTCCTGAAGATGTCTCATCAAAAACCATGAGTCTCTTCGAAAAAGCGACAGATGTCAAAAAAAAGAAAACGAACGAAGAAAGAATAGAAATCCTGAAAGAAGTTGTCGACCGACAGAATGATTTCGGTGCAGCGTATGAAGCACTCGTCGGGCTCTTATTCAAACAGGCAAAAAAAGACCGAGAATCCTCAGACGAATGCATTGCGGCAACAGCAAACTGGATTGAGCTCTGCGGTGAACAAGCTGAAGCACATTACATTCTTGGCGCCTTGGCTTTCATTTCTGGAGACGCCTCTACTGCACTTGAAGAATTTGATGCATTCATTTCGAAAACTGACGAAGAAGCAGAAAACGAAACGCTGTCAAAGCGAACTGCGCGAAAAAGACGTGATGTCCTGGAAATGATTCCCGAGGCACGTTTCGAAGTCCAATATTATGCAAACAGAAACGCTTACAAGCCTGAACCTCTTCCCAACACAAGCCAAATCGATGATGAATACCTTCCTGCCTTGTCTCCAGACGGGAGCATCCTGTTCTTTACCAGAGCTAGAACGGAGAAATTCAGAGGAGATGTCATTTCGAGAAGAGTGGAAGATTTTGTTTGGTCAAAAAGAGCATCATCAGAAAAAGAATTTGACCGAGGGGAATTGCTATCCTATCCATTCAATGAAGGCAGTAATTTCGGAGGGGTTAGCTTATCAATCGATAACAGATTACTTGTCGTAGCAGCATCAAACCCCACTCCTGACAACCCTCAAAACATAGATTTATTCACGACAACTTATATTGTAAATGGGAAAAATGATGCCGGAGATTTCTCTTACTACTGGGGAGGCTTGAATTTGCTGGGACCCGAAATAAACACACCCATGGGTTGGGAGGCTCAACCTGCCTTAAGTGCCGAGGGCGACGAACTGTTTTTCGCATCTGCGAGAGAGAATTCAACACTTGATGATGACGGCAACCCTACAATGGATATTTACGTCAGCAAAAAAGACGAAAATGGAGATTGGTCTCATGCGGAGAAACTCCCGCCCCCCATATCCTCGAGCGCACAGGAAAAGGCCCCGTTTATCCATCCAGATGGCAAGACCTTATATTTCTCCAGCACGAGGCTGCCAAGCGGGGGTGGGTATGATTTGTGGGTGTCGAGGAGAGACTCCATGAATGTTTGGTCTGAACCGGTAAACCTTGGCATGCCTGTTAACACAACCGGTGACGAGCACGGACTTGTTGTCTCCTCAAACGGGAACGAGGCCTTTTTTGCGAGCCGGAGAAGCGGCACGAAAGGATTAGACATCCTGAGTTTCCCTTTACCAAAAGCCCTTAAACCAGAAGCCGTAAAAGTCATCCATGGTGTTGTGGACCCCACCCCCCCATCTGATGATATCATACTCACACTCGAGTACGTTCAAAGCAAACAGGTGGAGGAGATAGACCTCAACCTAGACGACGGTTCATTTGCGGCGGTGATCAACATCGAAAGGAATGAGGATGTCATTCTAAACGTATCTGGCGTGGATTTGGAATTTGAAGCCACTGTCGTTCATGTTGCTCAAGAAGAGAATCAAAACAGCGGTCATAAAATCCAATCTCAAGAACCCACACCAGCCATCACAGTGCGCGCAAAAAAATCCAGTCACATAGATGCTTTTGAGCTCAAAGACGTCCAGTTTGAAACAAACAAAACTGAACTTACATATACCACAAAACTCATCCTTTTTAAGTTTGCTGAATACATGCTTGCGAACCCAAATTTCACGATGGAGATTGAAGGTCATACAGATGATGTGGGATCAACGCAAGACAACCTAAAACTCAGCCAAGCACGAGCTGAAGCAGTGAAGAGATTCTTCGAAGAATCGGACATTGATCCTTCACGGCTAAAAGCGAGCGGGTTTGGAGAGTCTAGCCCCAAAGCATCTAACAACACAGATCAAGGGCGAGCATCCAATCGTCGGACAGAATTTATCGTGAAAAACAAACCGTAAGTGAGTTCAAAAAAAAGCTTAAAAAGCTGTGTCTAAAATCCGAATCACACACATCTAGCCGTTGAGAACATCAAGAGCATGACGATATAGACCCATACCTACGTGGTAAATTCGTTTGTATAGAGCTCTATCATTCCAACATGCCCAGCAAACTCAAAAACCCAAGTCAAATATCCAGGATTCAAATCGTGCTTATGCTCAGTTTCGGATTCGTTTTGACACCGCCATTAGAAGTCAAATCACAGCTTACTCATGAGTTAGAACCCAAAGAAAGGGTTTGGGCCAAAGCAAATGACGCTTACGAAAAAGAACAGTATGCCCTTGCGATGAAGAGCTTCGGCGACTTCATGACGTTTGAGGACGACGACAGATCTGAACGCTATGTGAAAGCAGCTTACTTTGAGGCACTCTGTGGATTAAACCTGTATAACCGAGACGCTGAATATCGAATCGACGGCTTTGTCACAGCTTATCCTGAGAGCCCTTATGTACAGAAGGCGTTGTGGGAAATTGCGGATCATCATTACAAACGCAGACATTTTAAAAAGGCAGCAGCAGCTTTCAACGAAGTCGATTTAAGACGGTTGCCAAAAGATCAGCAACGAGAATTAAGGTTTAAAAGAGGGCACAGCTTATTTGAGGAGGACGACTTTGAAGCTGCCCGCTACGATTTATTCGAAGTCATGAAGGAAGAGGGTGCTTATCTGGCTCCTTCAACGTATTATTTCAGCCACATCTCATACATGAAAGGGAACCCACAGGTTGCGCTGGAGGGGTTTGAATCGATCTCTTCTCATCCAGACTTCATCGATGTTGTTCCGACATACATCGCCCAAACGCTCCACGCAACTGAACAGTTTTCTCGACTTAAGGAATACGGACCTCCCCTCCTTGACGAATCCGCGGGACTAGATAAGAAAGAAAGAACTGAAATATCAAGGCTCGTTGGAGACGCATTTTACAAGGATCAAGATTTCGAGTCCGCTTCGCCATTCCTTGAACTAGCATGGGAAGGGACACATGGTTCAGATCGAAAAGCAGAGTTTGCATATGAAGTGGGCTACACACGGTATCGCATTGGGGCCTGGAGTGACGCATTGAATGTCTTGGCGATCACCGCTCGAGAAGATGACAAACTGGGACAAAACGCGACTTACCATATGGCGGATTGTTATATTCAACTCGGTCAAAAAGGCAAAGCGAGAAGCGCATTCGGACGGGCAGCATCTAAAGACTTCGACATTGAAATCATGGAGGACGCGTTATTCAGTTATGCAAAGCTTGCGTTCGAGCTCTCTTACAATCCTTTTGATGATGCGATTGTGGCTTTTCAGAAGTACCTGGATCAATACCCTACATCTGTGCGACGCGACGAAGCCTATCGGTTTTTGTTAGATGTATATCTCACCAGCCGAGATTATGAGAAAGGTCTTAATGCCTTAGACCAAATCCAAGACAAAGACCTTACGGTACGTGAATCGTATCAACTCCTTGCATATAACCGAGGGGTTGAACTATATCAGGGTGGCAAGTACACGCAAGCATTGGTGTATTTCAATAAAGTCCGGACGTATCCCATAGATGCTCAACTTGCAGCGGAGTCACATTACTGGGAAGGAGAATGTCATTTCTCTTTGCGAGACTATGTGAACGCTACGGGTTCTTATTCAAAGTTCTCTCGCGCACCTGGTGGATATTTAAGTTCATATTACCCTGCGGCCGATTACGCCAGAGGATACGCTCTCTTTAAAAGAAAGAAATATTCCGATGCACTTTCTGCATTCCGTTCTTATCTGGAAGCGCATCCAGATGATGTACCGAAAAGAATACACGACGCAGAATTAAGAACTGCAGATTGTTTCTACGCAAAGAAAGAATTTGATCGAGCTGTGACCTACTACGACAGATGTCTGGACAGAGCAACTAAAAACAAAGGGAACGTTGACTATATCCTTTATCAAAGGGCGATGTCGATGAGTTTGACTGAAGAATCCGAATCACTTACAGAACAAATTGAGGGTTTGGATAAACTCCTCAAAGAATTCCCGAAATCGAGATTCGTGGTAGATGCCCTTTACGAAAGTGCACGCACCCAAATCGAACGCGATGAACTTGAGGACGCACGTCGTCGATTAGATATTCTCCTGTCCGCACATCCACGTAATCCACGCACAAAAGAAGCACTCGTTGACTTATGCCTTATCGGCATCAAACAAAACCGACCAGATGACGTTCTCGAAACGTGGGACAGAATCCGCACAACCTACGGCAACGATCCAATCGCAGCAGATGCGTACAACATTGTCGAGCCACTCCTTATAGATCGCGGACTCCTTGACAATCTTCCTGCTGCCGTAGGCTTGTCGGGAATTGATATCGAGACCCGTCTATTTGATGCAGCTGTGTCTTTGGCATTAGAAGAAAAATACACGCAAGCCCTTCCCAGATTGGAAGAATATTTAAGGCAATACGAGAATGGGAACCACCTCGATGAGGCGCAGTATTACCTTGCTGCCTGCCTGAACAATGCTGGCGATAAAAATGGTGCTTTGTTGTCTTATGAATCAGTCTTGGCATTGCCTCCGGGAGACTTTACGGAAGCAGCAGCCCTTGCTGCGGCGACACTTGCATGGAATGAAGGAGATTACCCACGTGCACTCACACATTACCGACTCTTAGCAGATATTGCAAGCATTCAGTCAAATAAGCTTGAGTCATCGATCGGCCAAATGCGCTGTTACTATCTCCTCGATCAACCCGAACAAGCATTCTCATTCGCTACAGATGTTTACTCAGACCCAGGCACTCCTGAATCTATCAAGAGAACAGCATTAATTTGGCTGGGTAGAATACACTTCGACTCTGAAGAATACGATGAGGCTTTAAACTGTTTCGAATCCACTGTAAAATTCGGCGGAAATGCTGGCGCTGAGTCACAATTTATGATCTCCAAAATCAAATATAACTTGGGAGATTACGCAAGTGCAGAAACAAACATCTTCACCCTCGTCAGTGATTTCCCCTCATATGATGAATGGAAGTTTAAAGGATTCCTTCTTTTGGTAAAAACCTACATAGGCTTGAACGATCTTTTTCAAGCACGAGCTACAGCAGAAAGCATTATGGAAAATGTTGATGTTGAATGGGTGCAAAATGCATGCAGTGATTTAATGATGGACATCGAATCAATGGAAGGCACAGAGCTGAATGGCACAGAGCTAATTAAAACTGGAACACAAAACGAAGTAAACGATAAATAATGAATCATTTCTCAATCCCCTTTTTATCTCTTGTCGTTTTAAGTTCCAGTGCGTTTGCACAAGAGAATCCTTCAGAGAATTCAAGTACAGACTCTCTAAAAATGGATGTCACATTTGTCGGCGAGCGTGAAATGGTCGTGAAAGACGCTTTAAAATTACAAAGCTGGCCTGAACTTCGTAAACTCGAGAATAGCAAAAGAGACTTCGCCTATCGATTGCTGGCCAAGCGTATGAACGTCACTCCTGTATGGTCCATGATAAAGCCTGTAAGACTTCGCGTAGACGCACCACTTTCTCGACTATACAGAGGGTATGCACGTGCAGGATATGGCTTAAACAACACTCCCCTTATTGACATTAGCTATACTGATTTAAGATCACGCGAAGGAACATGGGGCGTTAATGGCTCTCATTTTGCCACAAATGCGCCGCTCGGATTGGTTGACGAACGATTTAAAGACAGCAAAGGGAGCGTTTGGATAAGTCGGTTTATCGGCAAAGAACGCGTCGATTTATCAGCTGACTTGTCGCGGCAAAATATTGTTTTTTATGGCAATGCACAGAATGACACAGTAGGACCAGTGAATGACCTTGGAACACATGAGCGCTACATCACCGTGGGCGCTGATGTGGCCTTTAAGAGTCACCATCGGGACAGCACTGATCTCAATCACGAAATCGCCCTCAGATGGTTTCAAATGCGTGACCTACAGTCTACCGTAGAAAACAATTTCGAAGGCTCGTTTGAAGCGGGGAAATTCGTGGGAAAAGAACACTTCTCTTTATCTGGCTATATGAACATCGATCGTTTGGTGATCGGGGCAAACAATCCAGATACTGTAAAAACAGATGCTGCAATCGTAAGCCTCACGCCAATGGTGACGAGTTTTAGAGGACCACTGACGGTACGTGTAGGTGCTGGATTATGGATCGATGCAGACAAGCAAAGTCGAAATGGTGAGGGGTCAAGGTTTCATTTCTACCCCAAAGTCGAAGCATCATTGCGTGTCTTACGTGATGTATTTGTCCCCTACATCAGTCTGGATGGCAGACTTGACCAAAACCGTCTTGAGACTGTCATCCGTGACAACCCGTTCTACTACTCTTCTCTGGATTCCGAATTTCGTACCACGAGCATCTCAAGAGAAATAGAAGTCGGCATGCGCGGCACAATCACCGAAGCTTTAAGTTTTCAAGTCTTCGGCGCATCAGCTCACTATGAAGACTACATGTACTTTGTCAACGACACGTTGCTCGATTCTGGAACACGGTTTTCATCCTTCTACGACACGCTTACTGTCACAAAGCTTGGAGGTCATTTAACATTAGATTTAATCGATAATTTAGAACTCCGTTTGGCTGGAACTTTATTTAAGTATGATGCAAATGGACTTGAAAGTGCCTGGAACCTTCCATCTACAACATGGAGTATCGAAGCGAGTTATGATTTCCTTGAAAAGTTCAAAGTGGATTGTGCTGTTGAAATCATTGGTTCTCGCTCTGGTATAACACAGGTCTTACCATACCCAGAGGCAGACCCCATCCCGCAAAATGGTGACATCACCTCATACGCAGTGAAACTGCCTTCATACATCGATGCCAACATCGGGGTCGAATACAGATATAACACCAGAACAGCAGTATGGCTTCGTTGCAGTAACATTACGAATTCAAGCTACAGGAATTGGATCGGCTATCCTGTGCAAGGATTTCAGGCACTTTTCGGAGCGAGCTACGCATTCTAAATTGCCTGTTTCCGGACGCAAACTGTCAAATGACCAATTGTGGTTTTATTTTTAGAAAATTGCCGCATGTTTATAACATCAACTTTCCGTGTAAAAATCACTGTTTTCGCTCGTTAGATATTGCCTTTATTCGCTTAAAATTTTGTATTTTTAAAGTCTAGAAATAAGATAAAAATTATGTCAGAAGACAACAAAAAGAAAGATACGAAAAGTGAGTATGGCGCAGGCCAGATTCTTGCGCTAGAGGGGATGGAGCACGTGCGTATGCGTCCATCTATGTATATAGGGGACGTGAACGTCAGAGGCCTCCATCATTTGGTCTATGAAGTCGTCGACAATTCCATTGACGAAGCACTGGCTGGTCACTGTAACAAAATTGATGTCTGGATCACAAAAGACAACGGAATTAAAGTGTATGACAATGGACGTGGAATCCCCGTGGGGATGCATGAAAAGGAAGGCGTTTCTGCCCTACAAGTTGTCATGACAAAAATCGGCGCTGGAGGAAAGTTCGACAAAGACTCATACAAAGTGTCTGGTGGCCTTCACGGTGTGGGCGTTTCGTGTGTCAACGCACTTTCATCTCATCTGAGAGCGGAAGTGCACCGAGACAACAAAGCCTACGAACAGGAATACAAAAAAGGTGAGCCTCAATATGCCGTCAGGGAATGTGGCACATCAAACAAGAACGGGACGATCATTGAATTTATTCCTGACTCTGAAATTTTTGAAGTTGTTGAATACAACTACGAGACACTCGCTGACAGAATGCGAGAGCTTAGTTTCTTGAATCAAGGGATTGTAATAACCCTTACTGATGAGCGCGTTCTTGCTGAACCTGCTGAAGGTGAAGAAGCAGTAGAAGGTGTCTTTAAAACGGAAACATTCTTTTCTGAAAATGGATTAAGAGACTTCGTTCAATACCTCGACAGCACAAGAGAAGGTCTGATCTCTGATGTCATTCATATGAATGGAGAGAAGTCAGGCGTCCCTGTTGAGGTGGCAATGACATACAACACGTCTTACTCTGAGAATTTATTTTCATATGTCAACAATATCAACACCCACGAAGGCGGAACTCACCTTACAGGTTTTCGTCGAGGACTGACTAATACGCTTAAGAAATATGCTGACAGTTCAGGCATGTTAAACAAGTTGAAGTTTGATATCAGCGGCGATGATTTTCGAGAGGGATTGACTGCTGTCGTTTCTGTAAAAGTTGCTGAGCCCCAATTTCAAGGCCAAACAAAAACAAAATTAGGCAACGCAGAAATTAGCGCACCTGTTTCTCAATCAGTAAGTGAGATGCTCGAAGCGTATTTAGAGGAGCACCCGAATGATGCGCGCATTATTGTACAGAAGGTCATTCTCGCTGCTCAAGCCAGACACGCTGCACGAAAAGCCCGTGAAATGGTTCAAAGAAAAACAGTCATGAGTGGCTCTGGACTTCCAGGAAAGCTCGCTGATTGTTCTGAAAAAGACCCTTCTCTTTGTGAGATATTCCTCGTGGAGGGAGATTCTGCTGGAGGTACCGCAAAGCAAGGTCGAAATAGACATTTCCAGGCGATTATGCCACTAAGGGGTAAAATCCTCAATGTCGAAAAGGCGATGCCTCACAAAGTCTTTGAAAACGAAGAGATCAAAAATATTTACACTGCATTGGGTGTCCGTTTTGGTACTGAAGAGGATGAAAGGGCTTTGAATCTCGAGAAACTTCGTTACCACAAAGTAGTCATCATGTGTGACGCCGATGTAGATGGAAGTCACATCGAAACGCTCATACTTACATTCTTCTTCCGACACATGAAAGCACTTATTGAGAGTGGATATGTGTATATCGCAACACCTCCTCTTTACTTGGTGAAAAAAGGTGGAAAACAAAAGTATGCCTGGTCAGATGAGGAAAGGGATGAATTTGTTGCTGAATTCCGCGGCAAATCTGAGTCAGATGGGGGGATCGGTATTCAACGCTATAAAGGTCTTGGAGAGATGAATGCGGAACAACTTTGGTCTACAACAATGAACCCTGAGCAAAGAACATTGCGTCAAGTGACAATCAACAACGCCGCAGCAGCTGACCATGTGTTTTCTATGTTGATGGGTGACGAGGTTCCGCCACGTCGTGCATTTATTGAAGAAAATGCGAAATATGCAAATATTGACGCTTAACGCTTAGTCGATGAAAAGCAATGGGCCAGGTACAGTTTGGATTACTGGGGCAAGCAGCGGCATAGGTCGTGCATGCGCAGAGATCTATGCAGGAAAGGGAGCAAAGGTGATTTTATCTTCTAGAAGAGAGGAGGCTTTAATCAAGGTCGCAAAAGACATTTCCGAGAAACTCAAACTAAACACTGAGACTTCATTTGATATTGCCCCATTGGATTTAAATGATTCCAACTCATTTCCTCAACTTGTAAAAAACGTATTAGACCGTGTGGGTGGTGTTGACATTGTCGTTCACTGCGGTGGAATTAGTCAACGTTCATTAGCTGCAGAGACCTCATTGGAGGTTGATCGACGCGTGATGGAAATCGATTATTTCGGAACGGTCGCATTAACGAAGGCGCTACTCCCCCACTTTGTTTCAAAGAAATCTGGTCAATTTGTAGTTGTGACCAGCTTGATGGGCTTATTCTCATCTCCATTGCGATCTGGCTATTGCGGTGCAAAACATGCGTTACATGGGTTTTTTGAAGCGCTGAGAGCTGAACACCATGAAGATGGCATAGGCATAACCATGGTGTGCCCAGGGTTTATCGCCACCGACATTTCCTTAAATGCTGTGGTGGGTGACGGCACAAAGCAGGGCACAATGGATGCAAAAACAGGCGCTGGAATGACCCCCTTGGAATGCGCAAGGAAAATGGTGAAAGGCGTCGAAAAACGCAAAGCACAAATTTTAATAGGCAGGACCGAAATTTTGGCCGTTTACATCAGTCGCTTCTTCCCCAGTCTTTTACGAAGGATCATGCGCAAAGCTTCAGTGACTTAAGCAGTGAGCAAATCAATTGAAGCGCGCCTGGTAAAAGCACGCTAAGTATATTCTCTCCCTTCTACGTCGAGTATTTTTGTTCTCTTTTTTAAAAATCTGAGCAACAGAAACGCAATTGCACTCGTCGTCAATAGAGACTGCATAAAAGGGGTTGGAAGTATTGAATCCTCCCAAGCCAAACCAGAAAGCATCCCTTCTCTAAAAGAGTGCATCGTATGCACAGCTACATATGAAATCACCATGGCAAACGCTCCGTTATACTCTCGTTTCAGGACGTTTCTGAAAGAGAAAAAGACACCAGGACTCGTCCATTTATAAGTACGGGGAAAGAAGGCTGGAATCCCAGAAGCCCAATCCAGATATGTCTCCCCAAATTTGTCCCTCAAAAAACGCTCTTCTTTCATGGCAATCAGGGTGTAATACACCCAAAATATAACCGAAACTGCTGTTGTAAACACCCAATTCCCCGTGAGCATGAGAATCCCAAGCCACATAAAGAAATTCCCAGTATAAAGTGGGTGACGTATGTAACCATACATGCCCGTAGAGTTCAAAGTCATCGCAACCTGACCTTCTTTGGTGTTGCGACCAGATGTTCCTTTGGGGACATATGCGATCGTAAAGGCGCGAATGATTTGTCCTAAAAAACCCACCCCCAAACAAAGAGCGAGCCATCGGGGATCATTAAATGCGGGGGTGTTGTCATCATGATATGATACGTACAAAGCCGCGGGAACAATGACAACAGGCAAAAAACTACGCCACCGGAAAAGCCAAGCGCCTGAGCGTTCTAAATCTTCTATTAATGGCATTTGTCTAGGTCTTCAGGCAAATTGTTTTTAATCCAGCGTAGTGCATCACCTAAAATAGGCGCCATATATGCATCTTGTGATAGAAAAGGCACTGACTCTCGAAGTGACTCTTGAAGCTTCACGAGCTTGGGTGACATTTCTCCCAGGCCTGCCATTCCTCCCAAATCTGAGGCCTGAGCAGCACATAGTGCTTCTATTGCAAGAACTTGCTCCGCATTGTCAATGACTTTCCAGAGTTTCAGAGCTGCATTCGCGCCCATACTGACATGGTCTTCTTGTCCGTTAGAACTGTCGGCATTGTCAGCAGAACTGGGCGTCGTAAGTTGTTTGTTCATGGACACCAAACTCGCAGCAGTGTACTGTGCAATCATGTAGCCTGAATGCAACCCAGGATCTTTTGCAAGAAAGGCAGGAAGGCTTCGTGTGCCACTCATAAGCTTAAAAGTCCTGCGCTCAGAAATAGATGCAAGTTCGTGTATCGCTAAGGTGAGATGATCTAGTGTTAACGCAAGAGGTTGTCCGTGAAAATTGCCACCAGAAACGACTTTGTCTTCATCAGGAAAAACCAATGGGTTGTCTGTGACAGCGTTGACTTCATTTTCGAATAATATTCGAGCTGCAGAAACGACATCTCTAGAAGCTCCATGAACTTGAGGAATACATCTAAATGAATAGGGATCTTGAACATGATCTTTGGGTGTGGACATTTTTTCTGAACCGTCTAGCCACTTACGAACCGACTCAGCCACAGCGATTGCACCTTCTTGGTGTCGAATTCGATGCACATCGTGATCGAACGGTGAAGGCAATCCACTCCACGCCTCCAAAGACCACGCACCGATTGCATCTGCCCATTCTAACAATCTTTCAATTCTAAGCATAGAAATCACACCATAGCCAAGCATGAGCTGTGTCCCATTAATTAATGCAAGCCCTTCTTTCGGGTCGAGTTGAAGCTTGTCCCACCCGAAACTTTTTAAGGCATCTAAAGCGTGGACAGGCTTTGCACCACCCACACTGACTTCCCCTTCACCAATCATGGGGATCGCGAGATGCGACAGAGGCGCTAGGTCACCAGACGCGCCGAGCGAACCCTGTGAAGGAACGACAGGAGTGACATCGTTTTCCAACATATCTAGAAGACGAAGGATCGTTTCTGGCTTGACTGCTGAATGACCTTGGCTTAGTGACTTTGCTTTCAATAGAAGCATCGCACGCACGATCACATCTGGAACAGGATCACCTACCCCACAGGCGTGAGAAATAAGAATATTATCCTGCAATTCCGACAATTTATTTGGCGCAATTTTAGTGTGAGCCAAAGCGCCAAATCCTGTATTAACACCATAGATAGTGTCTCCTTTAGCGGCAATTCTAGAAGCCAAATACCTGTGGCATTTTTCAACTCTGTCAATTACATCTGGGTCCATATCAGATATGAATTCACCCGTTTGAAAATTAGAGAGTCGATTAAAAACATCATCCAGTGTCCACCACTCAGCATCGAGCATAAAATTATCCGCTTTCATACCGGCAAGATAAACCCCGTTCGCGTTAACTTCGTCTTCTATTATTCATCAGTTATTGATATGAAATATATACTCTGTAGCACTTTCGTTTGGTCTATACTATTAAGCGCTTACGGCCAAAGCTCAACCAATATCGACTTCACAGAATTCGATTTGAAAAATGGTTTGCATGTGATTCTTCATGAGGACCACTCGACGCCTATCGTCGCTGTCACCGTCATGTATCATGTGGGCTCAAAAAATGAGAACCCCAATAGGACAGGGATGGCTCACTTCTTTGAGCACCTCCTTTTCGAAGGCAGTGAAAATATTGAAAGAGGTGAGTTTGACCATTATGTGGAAAATGCAGGCGGGGTCCTTAATGCGAACACGTCACAAGACCGAACCTTTTACTATGAGCTTCTTCCATCAAACCAACTCGAACTGGGCTTGTGGCTAGAATCTGAAAGAATGCTTCACGCAAAAATTCAACAGATCGGCATTGACACACAGAATGAAGTTGTGAAAGAAGAAAAACGCCAAAGGGTTGACAACGCACCTTATGGAAGCATGATTGCGGAAACCATGGACGCATGTTACGATGTGCATCCCTATCAGTGGACTCCCATAGGGTCAATGGAACATCTTGATGCTTCTACTCATGCTGATTTCATGGATTTTTACGATACGTTCTACGTGCCAAATAACGCCACATTAAGTATTGCTGGGGACATGGATCTGGAAAGTGCAAAACAACTGGTTGAAAAGTACTTCCAAGACATTCCGAAAGGGACGAAAGCGATTCCTCGCCCCACTCAAGTCGAGCCTAAGAGAAATGAAGAGCGCAGGAGTATTGTCTATGGAAAAGACCGACTCCCCGTTGTTATTCAGGCCTACCCCATCCCAGCTCAAGGCACACCTGACTACTACGCCGTTGACATGCTCAATCAAGTCTTAAGTGGAGGTGCTTCTAGTCGCCTCAACAAATCCATTGTCGATGAGAAACAATTGGCACTTTACTGCGGCGCCTTTAGTTTTGGACTTGAAGATCCAGGGGTGACTTTCGCCTTTGCAATGGTCAACATGGGCATTGAACCTTCTGAGGTTGAAGCTGCCATGAATCAAGAGTTTGAAAAGATGAAAACGGAACTTATTACAGATCGAGAACTTCA
>CAJQPF010000152.1 GCA_905480095.1 uncultured Flavobacteriales bacterium | reverse complement strand
TAGAAATGATTAAGAAAGTGTACGCTGAATTCCCGGAGCGTATCGAAGCGGCAAGAAAATTAATGGAAAGACCATTGACTTTGGCAGAGAAGATTCTGAATGCTCATTTGTGGGACGGCAGTCCAACCCAGGTGTATCAACGCGGTATAGATTATGTTGATTTTGCACCAGACCGTGTGGCGATGCAAGATGCAACGGCACAAATGGCCTTGCTTCAATTTATGCAAGCGGGTAAAATAAAAGTTGATGTGCCTTCTACAGTGCATTGTGATCATTTGATCCAAGCGAAAATCGAAGCGACAACAGATTTGCAAAATGCGATTAACCAAAACAACGAAGTATATAATTTTTTAGAGTCTGTGTCAGACAAATATGGTATCGGTTTTTGGAAACCTGGCGCTGGTATCATTCATCAGGTTGTCCTTGAAAACTATGCTTTTCCTGGAGGAATGATGATCGGAACAGATTCCCATACCGTAAATGCAGGTGGACTTGGAATGGTGGCGATTGGCGTGGGTGGAGCTGATGCGGTTGATGTCATGGCTGGATTGCCATGGGAACTTAAGTTTCCTAAATTAATTGGTGTGAAGCTAACAGGCAAGCTAAGTGGATGGTTGAGTGCAAAAGATGTGATTCTGAAAGTTGCGGGAATTTTAACGACCAAAGGCGGGACAGGTGCGATTGTTGAATATTTTGGAGATGGAGCGATCGGGCTTTCATGCACGGGTAAAGGAACAATATGCAACATGGGCGCTGAAATAGGCGCGACCACTTCTCTGTTTGGATATGACGATAGCATGGGACGTTATTTACGCGCCACGGGGCGAGAGGATGTTGCTGCTGCTGCTGATGGGATCGCTTCACATTTAACAGGTGATCCAGAAGTTTACGCAGATCCAGAAAAATATTTTGATGAGGTTATTGAATTGGACTTGAGTGCGATGGAGCCTCATCTAAACGGGCCATTTACGCCTGACTTAGCGACGCCAGTGAGCAATATGAAGGAAGCTGCCGCAAAGAATGGTTGGCCGACTTCAATTGAATATGCACTTATTGGCTCGTGTACAAATTCCAGTTATGAGGACATTAGCCGTGCGGCCTCTATCGCACGTCAAGCAAATGATTTAGGGATAGAGTCTAAAGGTCAGCTCACAATTACGCCAGGATCCGAACTCGTGCGTTACACCATCGAGCGAGATGGTTTCATCGGCACATTTAGAGAATTAGGTGCAAATGTATTTGCGAATGCATGTGGACCTTGCATCGGGCAATGGGATCGTGCAGGTGCAGACAAGAAAGAAAAAAACTCTATCGTGCATTCCTTTAACAGGAATTTCTCAAAACGCGCGGATGGGAACCCCAATACGCACGCATTTGTAGGCTCTCCAGAGCTTGTTACAGCGATTGCAATCGCGGGGGATTTGACCTTCAATCCACTTACAGACCCCCTTTATACAAAGGGCGGAAAGGAGGTGATGCTTCAAGAACCAGTCGGTGAAGAATTGCCAACCAAGGGGTTTGATGTGGAGGATGCAGGATATTTAGCGCCAGCAGAAGATGGCGCGGACATTGTAGTCAATGTGAATGCGGACTCAGAGAGGTTGCAGTTGTTGACGCCTTTTTCTGCATGGGATGGTGGAAATTTATTGGGCGCCAAACTCCTAATTAAAGCTGAAGGAAAGTGTACGACAGATCATATTTCTATGGCGGGTCCTTGGCTTCGTTTTAGAGGACATTTGGATAACATCTCCAACAATACCTTAACAGGCGCATTAAATTTCTTCGGTGGGGCAACGAACAAAGTTAAAAACCAACTTGATGGAACTTTTGGTGAGGTGCCTGCTGTAGCGAGAGCCTATAAAGCTGCTGGCGTTGCCTCTGTAGTGGTCGGTGATTCGAATTATGGCGAAGGGAGCTCTCGTGAGCACGCAGCGATGCAGCCTCGTCATCTTGGCGTTCACGCGGTAATTGTGAATTCATTTGCACGTATCCACGAAACAAACCTTAAGAAACAGGGGATGTTGGGATTGACGTTTATGAACGAAAACGATTACAATCTCATTCAAGAAGATGATACGTTCAACTTCGTCGATTTAGACGCGTTCGCGCCAGGTAAGCCCTTGACAATAGAGGTGGTTCACGCAGATGGTTCAGTGGATGTTGTGATGACAAAGCACACCTATAACGAACAACAGATAAGTTGGTACCGTGCAGGATCTGCGCTTAACATGATCAAAGAAGAAAACGCGAAATAGTCTACTGAGGAATGATTGTGAATTCAGCGTCAATGGTTCCGCCATTCCCGCTGGATCCAGCTTGCACGTTTGTAAATGTGAGTATGTGTGAGTTGTCCGTGATTAAAACGTTGACAATGCCACTTGAGATCTCCCAGTTTATATCTACGCCTGGAACTTCAATCTCATTCGCAACCAATACATCAACAGCGTTTACTGTCGTTGATGCACCATCAGTTATGACATCTACAGTCAAGGCAAGATCGTGGTTTGGATTGTGATTGGCCACTTCGTTTTCTGTTCTTAAATCGGCGACGATGTGATAACGGTAAAGGTTAGGTGCGTCGTCACTTGGGACAAACCCTTCTGCCAAACGTACAGACAATGCTCTGTCGCCGAGTGAGAGGTCACCACATTCGCAGTTGTACTCGATATTAATGAATGGGTCATGTTTTACACATCCGGTGAACAAAATCATTGATGCAAAAAAGGCGATGAGGGTATATGTGGTTGCTTTCATTGTTGCGAAGATAGGGTTTACATACGAACGAATTTATTTTCAGTTTCTTTGAATGGGATAGAGTAAATAGGGTTGTCTGTCCATTTTAAATTTAATCAAATCTCTGTGCCAAAGCGCTTTTAACGTCTCAAGTCCCTCTCCTTTTTCTAAGCACAAACGAAGTTGATCTGTCCCAGCTAATTTGTCGAAGAAGCGCTTTGAAGTGAAGAAGCCAGAGATTTCATTTTCATCATTGCGAAATGATTGTGCATACGTTTCAAGCATGCTGAGGTCCCAGCTTGGACCATCTATCCACCATTTCTGACCTCTTGATTGAAAGTTTTCTCCGACACAAACAACGTCTTCGTGTTTTGGATGTGGAGACGCGCCAGGCGTAGAAACAGGTGTGAAACGCAATGCGTCCTTTCCGACAGGGATATTTGGTGTCATTCCTCTGGGGATACCTGCAATCTCAAAAGGGGTGGGGGTTCCTCTCCCAATACTGACATTTGTAGGCTCTAGAAAACAAAGTGAGGGATAGAGCTCTACAGCGATGTGGGAGGGTAGATTCGGTGAGGGCGCAATGGACAACATGTATCGATCGGAGTGCGCATATCCCTCACATGTGATGATGGTGATTCTTGGTGTTATGCCACCTTCTAGCCAGCCTTCGCCTACAGCCATATTTGCGAGCTCTCCGAAAGTCATGCCGTGAACCACAGGGACTGGAGCCCACCCTACAAATGATTTGAAGGCTGGGTCGAGCATAGGTCCGTCAACATGATGTCCGTGAGGGTTTGGCCTGTCAAGAACCAAAACCTCAATATCGCTTTCTGCTGCGGCTTCCATAACCAGCATCAACGTACTTAAGTACGTGTAAAAACGCGCGCCCACATCTTGAATGTCGAAGATGATTAAGTCAACATTTGACAGTGATTCTTTGGAAGGTTTGCGAGATTTTCCGTGCAAAGAGAGGATGGGGAGCTTCGTTTTTGGATCAATGTCGTCGTAGATGTGGTCGCCATTTGCATGATCTCCACGGAATCCATGTTCTGGTGCAAAAACCTTCACAATATTGACCTCTCTGACTAACAAAGTGTCGACCAAATGGATGTTTTGGTGCGGGGTGTCGGCAAAGAGGACTGAGGTATGATTCCCAACGATAGCGACGCGCTTGTCAGTAGCGATTTCAACGATTTGATCAATCTGCTCATTGCCCAATGAAATTCTGTGTGGCGCATAAGTACGGGTGGTTTGGCCTGAACAATTTGTAAAAACAAAAAGCGACAGAATGAAGGCAAGGAACACATTTAGGTTTGATATATAATTCATAGAATACATCACTTTATTCTTAACGCTGTTGATGGAAGTATTCTTGTGCTGTACCAAGCGGGTAAAAGCATAGAGACAACGCACGCAGAAAATGCGATTCCTTCAATGATCAATAATCTAGAGAAGTCTAGCAATATGGGGACCTCTGAAACGTAATAGGCATGAGGATCTAGGCTGATTAATCCAGTTTGCTGTTGGATGATGCAGACCGTGAATCCAACGATGTTTCCAATCAGAAATCCGCCCCCAATGATTCGCGTTGCATAATGCACAAAAAGGTCAATAACACGTGAGTCTCTCATCCCCAAGGCCTTGAGGAGTCCTACCTGAGGTCTTCTTTCTAGAATGACAATCAGAAGCGCACTGACCATATTGATAATGCTGATCAGTACCATCAAACTGATGATCACAACCACATTTAAATCAAGCATCCCAAGCCAACTGAAAATCTCTCTGCTTTGTTCGGTTATTTTATTTGTGGTGAATGTATGCGGTATGGTGTACAGAATTTCTTCATCGATGGAAGCCAGATCTGCAAAGTTGTCTATGTAAACTTCATATCCGTCAGCAAACAGTGTCGATGATCCATCTCCAGCTTGCGTATTCCATGTGCCCGTGGAATAGTATAAATGTGCTGTGTCTTGGATGTCATCCCCTCCAACAATCCAAGCGTATGCTTTTGAAGTATCAGGGTGTTGGAGATCTATGTCAGGTTCCCATCTTCCCAGGGGCGCTTCACCTTCAAAGGTTTTTCCAAACGAAGCGCCACGAATGTCCATCCCTTCTGATGTTTCGTTGAGGTAGATTACAGCTTGAACGCCACGGTTTGACACGTCTTGAAGGAGGGTGTTTTGAACAAAGATGAACCGTTCATCGTACTCAAGAAGTCCAGTTTCATAGATGCCACACACCCGAACTGCCCTGGGTTTAACATCTTCATTTTTAATGACCAAATAAAGGCTGATGCGGTCATTTGTGTCGATCTCCAAAGTCTTTGCGAGGGGTGCTGAAATGAGGACGTCCGATTTTTCCGTAGGCAGTTTGCCGTAAATAAGCGCCTGCACAATCATGTCGGAATCGCTGTTAAATCCGCGTGGGTCATTCAGGTTCATCCCTTTTACGGATACACCTTTTAGCGATTTATTTGTTTCGAGTAAACCAGCGTTTAAATACAATGGTGCGACAGATTTCACCCCCTTTAGCTCATTTATTTCGCTTAATAAATTCGTGTCTAATACGATGCCGTCGTTGTCAGGATCGATAGGGATGATTTGTATATGAGAACCAAATCCGATGACGAGATCTCGAATCTCACTCTGAAATCCTTGCACGATTGCCGTAGAGATGATGATAAGACCCAGCCCCAATGCAATTCCTGCAGAAGCGATTTGTACAACAGGTTTGGCCCAAGAGGAAGCAGAGCGATTCGAAGTGCTCATCCTATTTGCAATTCGCCTTGTGATTTTACCTTTTGTACTCATCGGGAATAAAGGTAGTATCATAGATGCGCATAAAAGTCCCCATGTGTACTTACTTTTGCAGAATGAATAAAGGAAAAAACGTACACGAAAACATCCTGGGTGCAATTGGGAATACGCCCCTTATTAAACTGAATAAAATTGTGGAGGATTTTCCTTGCGAGGTGTATGCAAAAGTTGAATATTTCAACCCTGGTCACAGTGTAAAAGACAGGATGGCACTTCAAATGATTGAAGATGCTGAAGCTTCGGGAGACTTAAAACCCGGCGGAACCATCATCGAGTGTACTTCAGGTAACACGGGAATGGGGCTCGCGATTGGTGCAATAGTGAAAGGCTACAAGATTATTTGTACTACCAATTGTAAGCAGAGTAAGGAGAAGGTGGACATGCTGAGAGCGATGGGCGCTAAGGTTCATGTTTGTCCTACTGCTGTCGCACCCGATCATCCCGAGAGTTACTACAGTGTAGCGAGGAAATTGAATTCAGAAATCGAGAACAGTTTCTGGTGTAATCAGTACGACAACCTCAGCAACGGCAAAGCGCATTATCTGTCCACAGGTCCTGAAATATGGTCTCAAACCGAAGGTCGAGTCACTCATTTCATTGTCGGTGTCGGAACAGGAGGGACCATCTCAGGTGTGGCGAAATATCTTAAAGAACAGAATCCAGACATTAAGATTTGGGGCGTCGATTCTTATGGTTCGGTCTTCAAAAAATACCTCGAGACAGGTGAGTTTGATGAAAACGAAATCTACAGCTACTTGACGGAAGGCATAGGTGAAGACATCCTGCCTGCAAACGTGAAGTTTGACCTTATTGATAAGTTCGAGAAGGTGACTGATAAAGATGCTGCCCTCGCTGCACGTGAACTCGCCCTTAAAGAAGGTTTGTTTCTCGGATACTCATGCGGTTCTGCCATTCAAGGTCTTCGTCAACTCAAGTCTGAGCTCAAGTCCGACGACGTTCCAGTTGTTCTCTTCCACGATCACGGATCCCGTTACGTTGCGAAAATTTACAACGACGACTGGATGCGCGAGCAAGGGTTTATTGACTGATTACTTTCCGTGTTCCACAAACGTCTTGCGGATGATCGCAAGGCATTCTTCGAGCTGAGCCTCAGTAATGACTAACGGAGGCGCAAAGCGGATGATGTTTCCATGGGTGGGTTTCGCGAGCAGTCCGTTGTCTTTCATTGAGACGCATAGGTCCCAAGCTGTTGATGATTCAGGTGAGTCATTGATGATGACAGCATTGAGTAGGCCACGGCCTCGAACGCGCTTGATGAGCGTGCTTTCCTTGGCGATTTCTTCAATCCCATTGCGGAACTTTTGTCCAAGTGTACGTGCATTCAAAGCGAGGTCTTCATCGCGCACGACAGATAACGCTGCAATGGCAACTTCCGCCGCTACGGGATTGCCACCAAACGTTGAGCCATGCTGTCCAGGTTGAATCACCGACATGACGGCATCGTCTGCAAGAACCGCAGACACAGGGTAAGCACCTCCACTTAAGGCCTTTCCAAGAATCAAGAGGTCCGCTTTTACAAATGTGGGTTGACGCTCACAAGATCCAGAGCATGTGCAATTTCCACATGTTGCGAGCAGAGCACCAGTACGCGCAATTCCTGTTTGAACTTCATCCGCCATCAAGAGTACGTTTGCCTCTTTACAAATGGCGTGTGCCTCACGCATATAATCGTCGTGCGGGACATTTACACCTGCTTCTCCTTGAATAGGTTCGACAAGGAATCCGGCAACATTCGGGTCAGCTACAGCTGTTCTTAAAGCATCTAAGTCGTTGTAAGGGATGACTTCAAAACCTGGCGTATATGGACCAAATCCACCAGTTGCATCGTCATCCGTCGAGAAGGAAACAATGGTGGTGGTGCGGCCATGAAAATTCTCAGTACATGTGATGATCTTCGCTGCATTTGCCGGGACTTTCTTGACATCATACGCCCACTTACGGGCAATTTTTATCGCAGTTTCAACGGCTTCTGCACCTGTGTTCATGGGCAGAACTTTATCATAGCCGAAGTACTCTGTGATAAACTGTTCGTATTTGCCCAGATTTGAGGAGTAAAAGGCACGTGAAGTGAGGGTGAGCTTTCCAGTCTGTTCTTGCATCGCAGTGACGATACTCGGGTGGCAATGACCTTGGTTTACAGCACTGTATGCGCTCAGAAAATCAAAATACATTTTACCTTCGATGTCCCATACATATACGCCTTCCCCTCGATCGAGCACCACTGGCAGAGGATGGTAGTTATGCGCTCCATGTCTATTCTCTAACTCCATCGCCTCCTCAGAGGTGGTTGGACCGGAGATAATATTTTCATTCATGTTCATTTACCAAAGATATTGATTCGTGTGGTCTTTTTCTAAGTAGTGATCTATTATTTGTGGGAAGTAAGTTCCTTTATTCGGTAGAATTCGCCTCTGTAACGATCTTGCCACAGCATGCTTTTTAAATAAAAAAAGTAGAATCCATGAGTCATGGATTCTACTTGAAAAATAAAATATTTAAACAAACGATTATGCGTTCATCTGTGCCTTTAAGTCATCGTCAATCGCTTCTAAAAATGCTTCAGTTGTGAGCCAATGTTCAGAGGTCATGTCCTTTCCGTGAATTAAGAGTGCGAGATCTTTTGTCATTCTACCACTTTCTACAACATTCACACACACTTGCTCGAGCGTGTCTGCGAAATTTCTTAACGCGTCGTTAGAATCTAGCTTGCCTCTGAAGTTCAGTCCTCTGGTCCAAGCGAATATTGATGCAATAGGGTTTGTAGACGTTTTATTTCCCTTTTGGTGCTCTCTGTAGTGTCGCGTCACGGTTCCGTGTGCCGCTTCTGCTTCCATCGTTCCTCCATCAGGAGTCACCAACACAGAGGTCATCAGTCCCAACGAACCAAATCCCTGAGCAACGGTGTCAGATTGAACATCTCCGTCGTAATTCTTACATGCCCAAACGAATCCGCCACTCCATTTCATTGCTGCTGCAACCATGTCATCAATAAGACGGTGCTCGTATGTAATTCCTGCAGTGGCAAATTTCTCAGCATAATGTTCCTCGTATACTTCTTGGAAGATGTCCTTAAAGCGCCCGTCATATGCTTTGAGTATCGTGTTTTTTGTTGAGAGGTATAGCGGCCAGTTCTTCGTCAGCGCTTGGTTCATACATGAATGCGCAAATCCGTAAATGCTTTCGTCAGTATTGTACATGCTCATCGCAACGCCACCATCACCTTTGAAATTGTAAACGGTCCATTCTTGTGCTTCGCCACCTCCTTCAGGCACGAAAGACATTGTTAATGTCCCTTTGCCTTTAATGACAGTGTCGGTGGCTTTGTATTGGTCTCCAAAGGCATGACGTCCGATACATATTGGCTTGGTCCATCCTGGAACCAAACGCGGAACGTTTTTCATGATGATCGGCTCACGGAAAACGGTCCCTCCGATAATGTTTCTGATGGTTCCATTGGGTGAACGCCACATCTTTTTTAGACCAAATTCTTCAACCCTTCCTTCGTCTGGAGTAATCGTTGCGCATTTAACACCTACGTGGTGTTTGTTAATTGCTTCGGCCGCGTCGATTGTGATTTGGTCATTCGTCTCATCACGCTTCTCAACACCTAAATCGAAGTACAGAAGCTCGATGTCTAAATATGGAAGAATAAGTTTATCCTTGATGAATTGCCAAATGATGCGCGTCATTTCATCTCCATCAATCTCAACAACTGGGTTATCTACTTTGATCTTATTCATCGTTTAAGCTTCTTCTCTTTCACTAAAGTAAAACCTTCCTTCGATCAATGCATTTTCGTCAGAATCAGAGCCGTGAACTGCGTTCGCAGAAATACTTTCTGCAAAATCTGCACGAATCGTTCCTGGTGCAGCCTCAGCTGGGTTCGTCGCGCCGATGAGCTCCCTAAATGAAGCCACTGCGTTATCCTTTTCGAGAATCATCGCAACGATAGGTCCTGAAGTCATGTATTCTACCAATTCTCCGTAGAAAGGACGTTCAGCGTGTACTGCATAGAATGCTTCAGCTTGCGTTTTAGATAGTTGTGTCCACTTCATTGCTTTGATTGCAAATCCAGCGTCAATCATTCGATCGATGATCTTTCCTGTGTTGCCTGCTGCCGTAGCGTCAGGCTTGAGCATTGTAAATGTTCGGTTTGTAGCCATAGTAAAATTGTTTATTGGGGTGCAAAAATAGGGCTTTACATTCATTTTCCCTATTCCTAAATAAAAGGCAGGATTTTGAGTCTTATTCAGGTTGAGAATAAAAGCTAATCTGATTGTTTTGGAAAAAATCTATCGTCAAAATTCAACAAATAAAGTTCTTTTTCTGCCCGTGTAAATGCTGTGTAAAGCCACCGTAACCAATCTCTGTCGATCATTTCTTCACTGACATATCCTTGGTCAATAATGACTGCTGGCCATTGTCCCCCTTGTGCTTTGTGGCAGGTTAAGCTATATGCAAACTTGACTTGCAGTGCTTGGTAGCAGGGGTCCGCATTGATGGCTTTACGGATCGCTGTCTTCGTTCTTAAGTCTGAATAGTCTTCTGCGATTGCGTTGTAAAGTGCTTTTGTATCCGCTTGTGACATTGAGGCTTTTGTGTCATTTAAGATGCTCAATAAAATGGTGACTGTAAATGATGGATAGTCAGGGAAATCCGAAATAGTCACATCTACTTCTGCGAATTCGTGACCATATCTCGTAAATCTTGATGAAATCCGAACGACCTCTAACATGTCACCGTTTGCAATCAGGTCCACCGGCAATTCAGCATGGTCTTTAAGCCAAAAATAATTATTTCTGACCACCATCAGTCGATCTCCCGCATTGATATCTTCTTCTTGCCACAAAACTCTCTGTCTAATCTGTTGGTTAAAGAGTACTGCCCTTTTGTTCGACCTTGTAATGACAATCACCCCATCTTCTCCAAATCGGCCATGCAGTGTTTCGAGAAAGTCCTGAAGTTCTAATCCGGGAAGTCTCACAACATCAGGCCCCAAGCTTAAGTCCAATTGTGGATAATCTATTTTTTCTTTGTCAATGGCATTGGAGATGTCAAGACGCAGGCCATGTGCATTTGCAAGAATGCTGCTGTCCAGTTCTTGTCGCACAACTTCTGTCAGTTCAACAGTTGCGATCGTGAGCGCATGATTTTCTGTTAATCTATTTTCCTGTAATGCAGGACTCGTTGAGCAACCTACAGGAGGGAGTTGGGCGTCGTCACCTACCAAAATAAGTCGGCATTCGATTCCGGAAAACACGTACTCTAGTAGGTTGTCAAGTAGATTATTTAAATGACCACCAGATTCACCAATCATGGAGGCCTCATCTACAATAAAGGTTGTTTTTTTATAATGATTGGGCGCCAGTTTATATCCGTCAGACCCGTCGCTGTTCTTTTTGCCAACGTAGATTCTTCTGTGAATTGTTGAGGCATTGATGCCGCTATATGAAGCCATCACCTTTGCGGCCCTTCCTGTGGGGGCAAGCAGAACCGTCGGGACTTTTTGCGCCTTAAGTGTACGAACGATAGCGCCGATGGATGTTGTTTTCCCTGTCCCAGCATAGCCCTTGATGATTAAAGTGCACCGCGGTTTTTTCGAGATCAAGAATTTTGAGAAAGCATGAATAAGTCTTTCCTGTCCTAAGGTTGGGGCGTGAGGGAAATGAGACTTAAGCTGGACAGCAAGTTCATTTGAAGAAGCACTTATCATGAACTCCGAAGTTACGTGAGTGTTGTTGTGAAAAAGCAACAATAACTAAGGGATTAAAAGTTGTATGTTGTAGTTTCGTCACTCGAAACAGATTTTTGATGGAAAAGAATAGTAAAGACGTTGGTAAATATGTCATCTCAGCATTTTTAATCATCGCTGGAATTGTTCCAGTGATTAAGTATTTGCTCGGTGATTCGCTTGAAAGTCAGCCGTTGGCGATGTTGTTTGCAGGGCTTGCGCTTATTGCGGTAGGCGTATTTGCGCTTCCAGAAATTCTGGATAAAATCAACAGCGACCTTTATAAAAAAATCCTTGTTTTTGGGATTGTTTGTTCTTTTGCTTTAGGGTATGCGGTGATCTCATCTGTCGATGATGAAATTAAATTTCAAAAAACAAAGAAAAGTGTTCAAGCAAAAACAATCCAAAGGTTAAAGGACATCAGAGACACACAGATTGCACATAAATCTGTATTTGGCACATTTGCGCCAGATTTTGACAGTCTTGCCCTCTTTATTCATTCTGAGGTTATGCCTGTAACCTATAATATGGGGTCTTTTCATGACACGTTGCCAGAGTCAAAAAGTTTTAAAGAAGGCTACGTCATCAAACGATCCGATCTTGACAGTTTGGCCTTGATGCTAGAATTAGATAGAGATTTGTTTCTGACCAATATCGAAGAAGATAACAGTCCTTATAAAATTCGTGACACAACCTTCACGAGTTTTTATGCCGAGAATCTGACTCAAGATTACCGAGAAAAAGCAAAGCTTCCATTGTTTAATTTGTCTGAGATGCCTTTCAATCCGAATACAGGTGAGCGTTTCAGAATGAAAGTGGGCGTTGTCGAGGTAGGTGGCTTGTGGCAGCCCACAATTTTAGTGCAAGATCCAACACCCTTTGGACGCGACAAAGTAAAGAAGGATACGCTTCGTTTCGGGTCAACTACCGAAGCTCACACTGATGGAAACTGGCGCAACTGATACTGATACCCGAAAGAATCCTGAAGGGTTGTATTTGCGTTGGGATGGACGTGAAGTGCAATGGGCGTGGATGTTTCGCGATTCGGTTTCACAGGAATCAGAATTTTCATTCGGCCACCGAGCGGTAAGTAAAATCTCGATGTTGCCTGAAGTTTTGCGGGCACTTAAAGGCAGATTTAGCACTGTGAATGAAGTGGTCTATACACAACGGTTTGCTCGGACAACGATTGTTCCAGCCATTGTTTTAAAAGACGACAGTGAAGCCGCAGAAAAATGGTTTAAATTACATCATGCGCCTTCAAAGAATGTGGGTCTAAGAATACGCCATCTTGAGTCTATAGAAGGTGAGCCCGTTTTTGTGGAGGGACTAGACGACGATTGGGAGGCGTCAGTCAAGCGGAGTTTTCCCCAGGCACAAGGCGTCATTCAGTCAGCTGTTTTGATGCAAACAGCAATCAGTATATCCAGACAAATAGATTTGTGGGTTGTGGTTATTGATTCAGGTACGCGCGGTGCAGATTTCGCAGCATCTTTTAAAGGCAATGCGGTTTGGAGTGGCCATTCATTGAAAGGTGATCCAGAAAGTATTCTTTATTCTGTCGTCAATGCAATGCACAGAAATGGCGTAGAACAAGATGGTGTTGCTGTGAGGTTTGCTGGGGACATCGGTCAGGATTTACACGCGGTTTTCAAAAGGTTCTTTTCCGATACAGAATGTTTGGGGCAGTCCAAATGGGAGGGCTTGAAATTGCTTTCAAAGTGAGGATTACAGGTGGTGCTTGGAGAGGAAGAAGATTGAAACCAATGAAAGGTTTTCAAGGAAGGCCTACAACAGATTTTGGCAGAGAGGGGTTGTTTAATTTGTTGAGAACGAGGGTTGATCTTGAAGGCGCCCAGGTGCTTGATTTGTTTTCAGGAACAGGTATGGTAGGGATGGAATGTGCGAGCAGGGGGGCCGCGTTTGTGACTTCAGTAGAGCAACAAAATAAAGCGTGTCGATATATTAAAGCGCAGTTTAAGATCCTTGATTACGACAATGTTCTGGTAGTGTGCAACGACAGTTTTGGTTTTATGAGGAGAGCATGTACGCCTTATGATTTCGTATTTGCAGATCCACCCTATGACATGGATAAGTTTGAATCAATTCCTGGGCTTGTAAAAGATTCAGGACTCGTCGCAAAAGGTGGGCTTTTTGTATTAGAGCATGGAGACAGGATTGCATTTGGTAGGGCAGATGGTTTTGTAGAATCCAGAAAATTTGGTCATGTACACTTTAGTTTCTTTACCTTCGAATCATGAGACGTGCAGTTTTCCCCGGTTCTTTCGATCCCATCACCCTTGGGCATGAGAATATTATTCGTCGAGCGATTCCAATGTTCGATGAGATTGTCATTGCTATAGGCGTCAATGGTTCTAAGAAATCAATGTTTACACTCGAGCAACGTATTCAGATGTTGAAACGCGTTTTTTCAAATGCGCCTTCTGTTAAAGTTGAAACGTTTTCGGGTCTTACGGTACGTTTTTGTGAGAAGGTTAACGCTGAATGGATGCTTAGGGGTGTGAGGAATGGAGGTGATTTTGAGTATGAGCGAACAATCGCCCAAATGACAAAAAAGCTCAATCCTTCTTTAGAAACAGTGATCTTGTTTACTGATCCTGAATTTGCACCGATCAGCTCGACTGTTGTTCGTGATATTTTAGCGAACGGTGGAGATGTAAGTAATTTTGTGCCAAAAGCTGTTGTGGACTTTGTCTAAACACATGCGTGACATGAAGAGCCTTTGCTTTGTTTTTCTCATGTTCTTCCATGTAAGTGGTTTGGTGTTTTCTCAAACTCTCATTCAAGGAGTCATGTCAGGTTGGGCTGAAGAGCAATCAGGCCCCCCCTCATTTTTATTTATGTATGAAGCGTTAGATGGCGTGGTGGGAAATCGGACGTTAATAGACATATTGCCTGTGAATTCAGAAGGAAGCTTTTCATTTAGTCGCCCACTTACAACGACGCGTGTCTACGAATTCGAAGCCCCACCTTGGAGCTGGAAAATTCTTTCCAGACCCAATGGAATTGAATCAGATACATTGACTTTACACAAATCTTCAGTGGGTCCTACAAGGTTAAGAAGAGTCATGTCCAAATCGAATTGGGGGCCAGAACACCCTTCATGGAAATACGATCGTCTGAGATTGTTTGCCGCTGAACTAGATGAACTCGCGATGTATGACAGGATGGCTTTGTCCGGGGCCGTAGGAGGTGGGACCAGATTGGTCGATTTAAATTACACAGATTCGTTGGATTTGGTTTTTGAAGATGCGTGTACAAACCTTCTCGCAGATTCAGCATTTATTCATCCTTCTCATTATAGAGATTTGGTTTTTGCGCTGCGATTGCAATGGAAAAGAGATTCTGGCTTATCCACGAAGTTGTTGAGGCAGTTTTGGCAAGAAGAATCAATAGCGGATACCGCAAGAACAATTCTTGAAAAAGTTCAATCCCAGGGCTGGTGTTCGTCCTGGATAGAGGTAAATAAAAGCTGGTACCAAGAGGTCGCGCCACCTTCTGACCTCATTGCTTGGGTAAGTAATAACCACTCAGACTCAATTGCGCTGGCACTCGGATGTGCTTTGGATGAGGTCGCACTTGCGATGTGGTGGTGGGAACTGTCTGAGCCAAATCCAATCGCATCTTTGTGGTGGTTAAATAACGCGAACTCGCCGCTTTCGTCCTTGCGGATGATGAAGGGATCAGAGGTATGGAGTGCTTTGGATTTGGTCAATCAAGTTTGGACAACACCCGCTTTAGATTTGATTTCCTTGGATGAACTGGAAGGTAAATGGGCTGCGATTCTCGTTGTCAAATCTGGAAGTTCTGCGAGCATGCGTGAATGGTCGGCCTTTAGAGCTGTTGAAAGATCAATGCAAAGTGCACGGAACGACATACAGTTTGTTGTACTAAGTATTGATGGAACGCGTTTGGCGTGGGAGGAATTGGTGGATTCTCGTCAATCTTCCTCCGACATGTTGCGCTGGGTAGGTGCGGATACGAGGTGGTTGGATGGCCTTTCAATTGAGTCCATACCACAAACAATTATTTTATCTCCTACGCTTGAAGTCCACTCGGTGTCCACTCGACTCCCCAGTCAAGGGTTAGGCCAAGTACTTATAAAGCTTAAATAGAACGATTTATAAAAGCATTCACGACGATTCGAATGCTTCCGTATGTTGAATCCCAAATTTTCTTTGGAACAGGGTTTTTAAGCCATTTCACCTCTGTGATACCTTCTATCGCCTGGGGTATTCCTACAGTATCTCCTCCTTTGTGTTGCATTGAAAACCAAAACGTTGTTTTTAAATGCACAACACCATCAATGTCATAAGTGTGATAGGTGGTCGCAAGATCTCCCGTAACCTGGAGGTTTTCTATCCCGGTCTCTTCGCTGACTTCTCTCATGGCGGCATCTTCTAGGCTTTCTCCCGGCTCTACTTTGCCCTTGGGCAAGTCCCAGTGATTGTTTCGATTGATCCAAAGCACCTTGTTTTTCGAATTTAAAACCATTCCTCCAGCAGAAAGAACTTCAAAATAATTGAGGCAAAATCGGATCCACAGTGCTTCGACATCGTCACTCACGAGCATAACCTCTTCGACCTCATTGTGCGCTTTAATGAACTTGGGTAGTTCTTTTAGTGTTTTTTTATCTGGATTAAAAATAGATAATATCGATCCACAGGAATTCGTGTTTTCTGCCGCTGAATTGACAAAAATTACCCTTCGGTTCAGCATAAATACAACGTACATTTGTGACATGTCTAATAGCAATGAGAATCAACGAAAGGTAGCGGAATTTTTACTACGTATCAAAGCGATTCAATTATCTCCTGAACAGCCATTTACGTGGGCAAGTGGAAGAAAGTCTCCAATTTACTGCGACAATAGGCGCATATTAAGTCATCCAACCATCAGAACTTATATTCGTCAGATTGCCTCTGAGGCGATTGTCGAACGCAATGGAAAACCAGAAGCAATTGCTGGTGTAGCCACTGG
>CAJQPF010000151.1 GCA_905480095.1 uncultured Flavobacteriales bacterium | reverse complement strand
GAGTCAGATGACAAAGATTTACAAAGGGCCTATAAATACTGTACTTAAAAGCAGTCGCCAATCTAGAAGGCACAGAGGTTAGGCAAGAACCTAAAAGGGTTGCAAGATGCTGTGTAGCTTGTGATGTACACTTGTGTAATGGGCACTTTGCCCTCTATCATAACAATAGAACTGAAGTTTAATGTCATATTTTAGTGGTATTATAACGCCTATAATATAGGCGTTATCCTCCAGCAGTTAAGGGATATCTTGATATCGTAACAAGCCAGGGCTGGGTATGAGGTTGCTATGAAGGAGCAAAGAAGCTAGCATGCCATAGCACGGATCATTTCTGGGGAAAACGTTTTTGGGGAGAGACAGCGTCAGGGCGACGATTTCTTGTTCACCCCTCGCTTGACACCACAAGTGGTATAGCCCCCTCTAGAGCTCTAGCTAGTAGAGTAAATATTGGGGAAGCCCCACAAATCCATCATAATGGGGCATCCAACCTCATCTTTAATAGTTTTTGAAAAGTTTTGTCACTTGGGTTTCTTGATATGCATCCGGATGTCGAGAGTCCTGCAAAGATAAGCAAATCTTTTTCGATCCAGGCTGGGATCTCGGCTTGGGATGAAATAGGCTAGTATAGACTAAGTATAATATTAGAGGTAAGCCTTCAGATTATCAACAGTTTTAGTAGGTAATCTCACAATATGATAGCTGCGTATCATTCCATAAAGCAGTCATGATCATGATTCATGATAGTTAATCTTTTTGATTGTAAAACCAAATTGAGGCGTTGCATAATCCACTTCATATCTCTCCTCCACCAATAGTTCAATCTCTGGAGTATAATACTTGGTCATTTTTCGGTTTGCAGACGTTCCATGATTCGCTGCGTCTACCGTTTGAAACATACTTTCTGTACCGTCCTTTCCCCACCCCATGGCACCGAACGCTTCCCAAGCACCCACACGTTCCAGCAACGTCTTGGCATCCTCGGCGGCCGTTTCCAAGTGGCCCACAAAGTCCAAGGTTGTCAAATATTTGGCCGGCATTCGATCGCTTTGCGGCTGCCAGTGAATATCGTGGCACCAACTGGTAAGATTCAAAAATCCCCGGAGCGACGCCTGTGCCGGCTGGACGCAGGATCCATCTTTACAACACTTTTTGACAAGATAATGATCTCCCCAACCCACCGCCTTGTCAAGATAGGCACTCAGAAAACGTTCTTTGGGATCTCGAACAAAAATGGCTCGAGTCCAGTCAGGAGCATTCATAATGTGGGTCGCATAAGAGATATTGAAATCATACAAATATGTCAAACTATTGACGAGGGGATTAAACGGACAATAGTGCGAATTCCAGTCTCCCAAGCCTTTCATTCGTCGAAGCAACTTGTGAAACGCAGTGGCACCAATTTTTGCTTGTGTAAAGAACACGACTTTGTGTGATTCATCAACAATAGGAGAAATGCCCCATTCTTTGCCGTGAACAAAAATAGAATCCGTCTTGTTGACTTGGACATGCTGCTTGTGTGATCCCAAGGCGGTTTTCACTCGAACATCTCCCCCCACCATCATCTCATTGTTTTCTCGTCCTATCGTCTTTAAGAACGCTGTTAAAAAGAAAAACGCCAAGAGACCATAAAGTATTTTTCTTCGCTTGTCCATCACCTTGTCTTGAACAACTCACAAAACGAAAATAGCACTACTAACTCAAAAACTCAGAACAGCCTAGGAGTTGTTGTGGTCATCGGTCATCTGTTACGACCAATCACAAGATTCGAGCTAATCTCGAGATTGGGGAATGCAGAATCTTTGTTACCAACTAATCTCGAGATTAATTTTTTTTCCCGCCAGAAACTGGGTGTCCATCTACATGTCCCAAGCATATCCTAGTTTCCCCCATTCTATTTAAGTAGTACACTACGGTAGTCTCCTATTCTTGTAATCTACAGCTAGATTCCTAGCTTCTCCCCCAGTCATTAGAATGCCATCAGTTCCTCCTCCAAGGATCTTTTTCTTGTTATTGTCTTATGTCTTATCTTGTGATTTGTGATTGCTATCGTCTCCCCCCTACCTTTCCAACCCTATGTCGACTCTTGCTACAATTCTTCCGATTTTACCGCAAGTCCGTTTCAAAATCACTGCTACTAATTCTACCAAACAGATTTTGAGACGTTCGACGTTCGGTAAAAAAAACAAATTCGGTTCGGAAGTTTCCTTGGAATGCACATTGAAGATCGACGCGAGAAAGACGGTACAATCAAGTTGACTCAAGAAGGATTGATAAAGAAAGTCATTGAAGCACTCGATGTGGGCATCTTCCTGCTAAGAAAACCTCGGATAGCAGAACCTTTGATGAAGGATTTGGACGGTGATCTAATTTGTAGTGATTATCAATATGCGTCATTGATCGGCATGTTGCAGTAACTCACGTGTCTCGCGCTCGCTATCTCCCAGTAGGAATGAACGTGGTACGGACGTTCAACGGAAGAGAATTATTTGTGCAAATAATATCGACAAAACGCTGCAAAACGGAATGTTTTTCATTTGTAAAAAAGTTTACATGGATCGAATTGTCTTGGGCTGCATACCATTGTTCACCTTTGGTCCTTGGTTGTGACTATATTGACTTGGGCGGCATACCGGTGTTCGTTCATAATTTGATAAAAACTCGTAGGCGGTCATGTTTCGTTCCTCAACAGCAGGAATCAGCAGTCATCATGCAGTGATCGAGTGAGACGTGATGCGCGTGAGACGTGAGACGTGATGAGACAAGCGAATTGAATGCGAGGTGTTGAGAACTGAGAACGCACGTCTGACAGACAAAAACCGTCTTACGCACGCGTCTCGCGCTCACTATCTCCCAGTAGCAAGGGAGGTATAAGGACAGGTGACAGGTGACACACCATAGAAGAAAAAACGGTCAGACATCTTCAGAAAGTTTCTCGACCCTCGTGCCCTAAAGTACCGGATCTACGCACCGTGTTATTTTCCCGTACATTGAAAATCTGGCTGGAACGCACCTCCGAATTTTAAAAAATACACGGTGCATCGCGACAATGGGGATCCCCCGTCTGGGTTATGAAAAATGCCTCTTTAACTATTCTGACTATATGTAGCTGTTCTATGACATGTCTGTGACTGTCTGTGAAA
>CAJQPF010000150.1 GCA_905480095.1 uncultured Flavobacteriales bacterium | reverse complement strand
AACAACATCAATCGTCACCTCACCACAGTTGTCTGTCGCAGAAGCGTCGTCCATCGGATGCGCGTCTGAACACTCAGCGGTGTAGTCGGCTGGAATGCTTGTGAATTCTGGTGCAGTTGTATCGACAATCGTGATTGTCTGAGTCGCTGATGTTGCGTTACCTGCGTTGTCTGTCGCAGTAAACGCACGGGTGATCGTGTAGTCGCCAGCACAAGCGCCTGGAGTCGTCGTCTCAACAACATTAATTACCACCTCGCCACAGTTGTCTGTCGCAGAAGCATCGTCCATTGGATGGGCGTCTGAACACTCCGCGGTGTAATCGGCTGGGATCGTAAGCTCGGGAGCTGCAGTATCCACTACTGTGATAACTTGAATTGCGTCAGTCGCATTGCCACAGTCATCAGTTGCGGTGAAAGTGCGGGTAAGTGTAAATGAGCCTAGAACACTTCCTATAGCAGTTACTTCTTCTAAAGTTATGGATACAGGACCACAGTTGTCTGTCGCAAAAACATCATCTAATGCAAATACCAATGACAAGTCATCATCACATGATGCTGTATAGTCAGATGGTACGCTTGTAAATTCAGGAGCCGTCGTATCAGTAATTGTAATCGTCTGCGTCGCAGAAGTTGCGTTTCCACAGTCGTCCGTCGCAGTAAACGCGCGAGTGATTGAGTAATCACCAGCACATAGGCCAGGGATGGTCGTCTCAACAACATCAATCGTTACCTCTCCGCAGTTATCCGTGGCAGAGGCGTCATCCATCGGATGTGTGCTTGAGCACTCAGCAGTATAATCCGCTGGGATCGTAAGCTCGGGTGCAGTCGTATCGATAATGGTAATCGTCTGAGTCGATGAAGAAGCGTTTCCACAATCGTCCGTTGCAGTCCACGTTCTAGCAATAGAGTACTCTCCCGCACAAATGCCAGGAGTTGTAATCTCAGAAAGAACCAAAGAAACAACAGTTCCACAGTTGTCGATAGCTGTGGCGTCATCCATCGGATGCGCGTCGGAACACTCAGCGGTGTAATCCGCTGGAATCGAAAGCTCAGGAGCAGTCGTATCTATAATCGTAATCGTTTGGGTTGCTGTGATTGCGTTGCCACAATCATCAGTAGCCGTAAATTCACGCGTGATCGTATAGTCTCCAGCACATGCGCCAGGGATCGTCGTCTCTAAAAGATTGATGGTTGCAGACCCACAGTTGTCAATTGCAGAAGCGTCCTCCATCGGATGCGCGTCAGAACATTCTGCGGTGTAGTCTGCGGGGATGTTTAGAACGGGAGAAGTCGTATCAGAAACAGAAATAACTTGTGATTCTGAAGTTTGGTTACCGCAATTGTCTGAAGCTGTGTAAACACGAATAATTGTAAAAGTATTTGGGCAAGTACCAGGGAGGGTGATGTCTGAGTAAGTTATTACAGGTTCGCTACATCCACCTGATGCAGTTGGATTTCCTTCATAGGTCACATCACATTCGATAGAAATGTCAGAAGGTATAATGAGGTCCGGAGCAGATTCTAGACCGTCGCAAATCCCGTCGTTATCTTGATCTGAAATACAGTTTCCGAAGCAGTCATATTCGTCAAGTGGATAGATACACGAGCCGTCATTGTCTGTTGCTTCAGAGTTAAAGTTACATGCTGATGTGTCAGAACATCCAGGGATCTCAAATGGGTCACATATACCGTCACCGTCTGCGTCGCCTAAACACGTTCCAGAACAATTGTAGCCGAAGTCAGGGAAGATACATTCGTCTCCGATTGTTGCCACAGGGTCGAAATTACATGCTGTTATATTCATGCAACCAACACAAGAAGTATAGTCGCAAGAATTATTTTCTACATTGGCATCAGGGTCATAATTACAAGCGGTATTATCTGTACAACCCTCAACAATAATGATACATGAACCGTCATTTTCTGTCGCGATAGGATCAAAGTTAAGTGAGTTTTCTTGAGTACACCCGTAAATCTCAAATGGATCACATATGCCATCTTCATCGGTGTCAAAAAGACAGTCTCCATTGCAATCATAGCCTTCGTCAGGATAGATACAATCGCCAGGGTAAATTGCTGTTGGATCATAGTTACAAGCTGCAGAGGATAGACATCCAATGCATGATGTAAATTCACATGTTCCGTCGTCTGTATTTGCGGACGGGTTGTAATTACATCCAGATTGATCGAGACACCCGTTTACAATGGCAATACAAGACCCATTGTCGTCAGTTGCATCAGCGTCGAAATTAAAGGCAGATGTGTCAGTACAACCAGGAATCTCAAATGGATCACATATTCCATCGAGATCGGAGTCTGCTAAACAATTTCCATCACAATCATATCCGGTTTCTGGGAAAGTACATTCTCCAGAAACAATAGCTTCAGGGTCGTAGTTACAGCCATTTGCATTTAGACACCCCTGTGGAAGACACGATAAGAAATCACAGCTGCCATCATTGAAGTTTGCTGAGGCATCATAATTACAAGCCCCTGAAAGTGTACAACCAGGTATTTGGCATGTAGCGTCATCAATTGTGGCAGTAGGATCATAATTTGCTGCATCAGGATCTGTACATCCTGCACAAGATGTGAAATCAGAACAAGTTGAAGGAATAATAGCCTCAGGATCATAATCACATGCTGCACTATTCATACATCCAGCACAGGTTGCGTATTCACATGTGCCATCTGAGTAATCAGCAGTAGCGTCATAGTTACACGCTGAAGGGTTTGTACAACCGAAAGCGAGACAAGATGAGAATTCACAACTGCCATCATTTACAGTGGCTGTGGGATCGTAGTTGCAGGCAAATGAAAAAGTACATCCAGGGTTCCCACAAGAAGTGTATTCACAGGTCCCATCATCCTCTGTAGCGAGCTCATCGTAGTTACATGCAGTTGAATCGTTACATCCATCAACTTCAAAAGGGTCACAAACGCCGTCTCCATCTGTATCAACGATACATGAGCCGTCACAATTATATTCGTTCTCTGGGAAAGTGCAGGCGGCAGGAAAAATAGCCTCTGAGTCGTAGTTACAAGCTTGTTCATTCAAACATCCTGCACACGTTGTGAATTCACAAGAACCGTCGTCTGTATTTGCACCATCATCGAAATTACATGCAGTAAGATCAGTACATCCCAGAACAACAATGAAACAAGTTCCATCATCATCAGTAGCTGATGGATCATAATTTTCAGCAGTATTATCTGTACATCCAAGTATTTCAAATGGATCACAAACCCCATCACCATCTGAATCTAACAAACAGATTCCGTCACAGTCATATCCTGACTCAGCAAAAGTGCAATCTCCTGTTAAAATGGCAGTAGGATCATAATTACAAGCAAGTGGATTAATACAACCAGCACACGATGTGTACTCACAAGATTCATCATCTGAATTTGCGTTTGGGTCGAAATTACAAGCTATTGCTATTGTACAACCCCCAAAAAGACAGTTGCCACTGTCCTGTGTTGCTGAAGGATCATAGTTGTCAGCATTGGCGTCCATACATCCGTAACAAGAACTGAAGTCATTACACACAGATCCGATTGTCGCCTCAGGGTCATAATCACAAGCAGTGGAATTCATACATCCAGCACAAGTTGTATACTCACATGATGCGTCAGAGTAGTCAGCAATAGGGTCGAAGTTACATGCATCGATGTCCATACATCCGAAGTTCAAGCAAGACACGTAATCACATGAGCCATCATCAATCGTTGCTGTCGCATCATAGTTACATGCAAAAGGGTTCAAACATCCAGCACAAGAGATAAAATCACATGTTCCATCATCGTCAGTTGCTGATGCATCGTAGTTACACGAGTTAATACTTGTACAACCATCGATTTCGAATTGGTCACAAATTCCATCTGAATCTGAATCAATCACACAGGTTCCATCACAATTGTATCCAGGATCTGGGTATGTACAGTCAGCGGTGTAAATAGCATTGACGTCATAATTACAAGCTGTAGGACTCAAACATCCTGCACACGTTGTGAATTCACAAGAACCGTCGTCTGTATTTGCATTGGTATCATAGTTACAGGCAGTCACATCCGTACACCCATTAATGACAATGAAACAAGTTCCATCATCATCAGTGGCTGATGAATCGTAATTTTGAGCATTCATATCAGTACATCCAAGTACTTCAAATGGATCACAAATCCCATCTCCATCTGTGTCTTCTAAACAGGTTCCGAGGCAATCATATCCAGTGTCTGCAAAAGTGCAGTCTCCTGTTAAAATAGCAGTAGGGTCATAATTACATCCAAGTGGATTAATACAACCAGCACACGATGTATACTCACAAGATCCATCATCCGAATTTGCGGAAGAATCATAATTACAGGCTACTGAAATCGTACAACCATTGTACGTACAATACCCACTATCTATGGTTGCTGAAGGATCAAAGTTGTCAGCGGAGGCGTCCATGCATCCTACACATGAAGTGAAATCTGAACACACTCCAGCGATTGTAGCTGCAGGATCAAAATCACATGCATTGATGTTCATACATCCAGCACAAGAAATAAAGTCACACGATCCATCATCGTAATCGACGCTTGCGTCATAGTTGCAGGCCGATATGTTCGTACAGCCAAATGTAATACAGCTGAAGTAATCACATGAACCATCATCTTCGACAGCTTCAGAGTCGTAGTTACAGGCATTTATGTCTGTACATCCCGACGACATAACTTCTTCGATAGCTGAAAGATGGCTTTCAGACGCAAGGAAATTAAATGGGATAAAAAACAAGAAAGCCCCGATGAGTACCGAGGCAAATGATTTGCAAGTAGGGAAGGATGTGGGAAACAAACAAGGCATGTCAAAATGTTTGAAGGGTCGAAAGTCAATTTATCTTCGACAAAATACGAAATAAATGACTTAAAGTTACATTTTTTATCGACTAATAACCTGAATAGCAAGTATGAACAAACGATGATGGATGGTTTAGGGAATAAAAAACAGCCACCTTTTGCAAGACGGCTGTTGATGTAAGCTATGATTTTGCTGTATATACAGCGGTTTATGTATTACTTATTAATTAAGCTTTTTACTTAAATCGAAAATGCTTGGCGTCGCGATAAAGATTGAACTATATGTTCCGACTACGACACCGATCATTAAGGCGAAAATAAATCCTTTGATATTGTCACCACCCAAGCTGAAAATAGTCAATAGAACAACGAATGTCGAAAGTGATGTATTAATCGTACGTGAAAGTGTGCTATTCAAAGCATCGTTAATTAATGTCTTGTCATCACGTTTCCCGCTGTAAAGCCCTACATATTCACGGATACGGTCAAATACAACGACCGTATCGTTAATTGAGTATCCAATGACTGTGAGAATCGCCGCAATGAAGGCTTGGTCGATCTCCATTGTAAATGGAAGGATTCCCCAGAAGATACTGAAGATTGATAGTACAATCAACACATCATGCGTCGTCGCAATAAGCGCTCCCAGTCCATACTGCCATTTTCTGAAACGGAAAACAATGTATAGGAAAATAATGAGGAGAGAGAATATGGTTGCTTTCTTCGCACCGTCACGGAAATCATCCGAAATGGTAGAGTCAACCTTGTTGTACATGTCAATGGTATAACTGCTATCTGCCTCTAATCCCAAACTTGCCAACCCTGAGTAAAGTGCATTTTGAATGTCTTCATCTACTGTCGTGCTTTGAGAATCAATCATGAAGTTTGTCATCACACGAAGCTTCTGGTTTGTTTCCTTTGTTTGGATCAAAGGATTTCCAGGCGTGCCATTCTCAGTAAATGCAACAGAAAGGGCAGTTCTTACACTGTCTGTATTTATAGGGTCAGCAAAAGAAATATCGAAAGTCGTACCTCCGGTAAATTCAACACCATAGTTCAGGTTTCTTGTACTTAATGAGTAAATACCACCAAGGATAACCAAACCACTCACGATGTACATGATACGGCGCTTGCTGATGAAGTCAAAATGTGTGTTAGTAAACCAGTTCTCCGTCATTTTTGAAGAAAAAGTCATGTTTTTATTCTTTTCTAAACGAGAGAAGATAATCAAGCGAGTAATGACAATTGCACTAAACAATGAAGTGAAGATTCCAATGATCAATGTCGTTGCGAATCCACGGATGGCCCCACTACCGAAACTGTAGAGCACGAACGCAGTTAAGAGCGTTGTGATATTGGCATCAATAATCGCGCTGTACGCTTTGGAATATCCATCTTTCACAGCAAGTGCCAAACCTTTTCCATGTCTCATTTCTTCTCGAATACGCTCATAAATAAGAACGTTCGCGTCTACCGCCATACCGATTGTAAGTACGATACCTGCGATACCTGGAAGGGTAAGCGCCGCGCCTAACGATGCGAGTGCACCAATAAGAAAGAACAGATTTGCAAGAAGTGCAACATTTGATACAAGACCAGCACCTTTGTAGTAGAAGATCATGTAGGCAAGTACAACAAGCAGTGCGATCAGGAAGGATGAAAATCCAGCTTTAATGTTCGCCTCTCCCAATTGCGGGCCAATGCTCACCTCATCAACAATGCGGGCAGGAGCAGGGAGTGATCCTGCTTTCAATAGGCCAGCAAGGTCTTGTGCCTCAATGAGTTTCTGTTCAGCCGATTGTTGTGTTCCAAAGCTAATTTGTGAACGTCCGCTTGTAATAGCTGACTGAACGTTTGGTGCACTGAATACAAGGTTGTCAAGAACGACAGCTACAGCTCGGTTGTTTTCTGATGCACATTTTTCAGTCATGGTGCCCCATACTGCAGCCCCATCAGAATCCATCGTCATACTTACAACAACGTCGCCGATCTCGTCATACGACACGCGTGCATCAACAATACTTTTCCCAGAAAGGGCAGCACGTCCCTTTCCTGATTCATCCTTGATTGCATAAAGAGACGCAATGTTAGAGGTAGGTTTTGCATCCCAAAGAAGACGAAGGTTCGCACCAATTGCTTCTTTTGCTTCAGCTCGGTTGAGTAAATCGTTCACACGGTTTGTGTCACTTACTTGGGCATAGCCCACAATCGCTGAACGACGTGAGAGTTCCATTTGAAAAGAGGCAAAGAGCGGATTTTTTGCTTGACGTTCTTCAATTGTTAACGTAGAATCAGGCGCAGCATCCTCAGCAAAGAGCTCAGGGTTCAGAGATTTACCGATCGCAGTATTTGCTTCAGATAATTTTCCGATGACTTCATCATTGAAATACGTCTCCCAGAATTCTAGATTCGCTGTAGACTTAAGTTGTTTTCGAGCACGCTCACGATCGTCGACACCTGGGAGTTCAACGAGGATACGCCCGTTTTGTAGTTTTTGAACATTTGGCTGAGCCACACCGAGTTGGTCGATACGCTTGCGGATAATGTTTTCCGTATTGTCAATTGCAGTTTCAGCTTCGCTTGCTAAAATTGTTAGAATTTCATCGTCAGAGCTTTTTGCTGGAAAAAGATCTTTCTGCTCCATGTTGTGAAAGATGCGCCACAACTTATCGTCCTCTTGACCTGCTGTTTGCGCTCTCCAAGCCTGATCGAAAAGCACCATAAATCCATCTGATGAACTGTTTTGTGCTTCACGTGCAGCAGAGAGTGCAGAACGGAAATCCTCGTTGTCAGAATAATCAGAAAGAGAAATAATGAGATCGGGGATACTTACCTCTAGCGTCACACTCATTCCTCCTTTAAGGTCAAGTCCCATATTGAGTTCTTGCTCCTTAATCTCTCGGTAGGTGTGGCCAAAAATATCAGCCACTGAATTGATGCTGTCACGAAGATATTCACGTGTCGCGATCTTGGTAGCTTCCTCCAATGTCAAACTTCCAAGAAGATTGTTTCCTTCTAGGCTGTCAGCAACATATTCGCCATGTAAGGCAGCTTTGGCTTCGAAACTTTTAGAAGCCCAGTTGAAAGACAGTGTGTAGAGTGTTGCAAGCGTAAGCAACAATGTGAAAATCTGGACGGCATTTTTATTTTCCATGGTCAAAAAGGGTTCTTTTACAGGGACGTAAAGATACTGAAAAATTGGATTGATTTAACAGATGTTCTGAGTCGTATCTTGGAGCCATATGGAAAAGCTTAAATTGATTCGAAATTGTCACCCTGTGTTTGTGATTTTTACGTTTATAATGACTCTAGTTGTCAGTGATACTGATACTTATGCTCAAGTGGGTGTGGAGGATGCAACGTATCAAGTGGCCGTCCTTCAGTATAGAGGAGGAGGGGATTGGTACTCTAATCCCACGAGTTTGCCCAACTTGATTCAGTTTTGCAACTCTGAATTAAGCATGAATATCGACGAAGAAATGGTCTATGTTGAGGTGAATTCACCAGATTTATCTCTTTATCCATTCGTTCATATGACTGGACATGGGAATGTGGTTTTCTCTTCTTCAGAAGCCCGAAACCTGAGAAATTATCTGCTTGCTGGAGGCTTTCTACATATCAGTGACAACTATGGTATGGATGCGTTTGTCAGAAAGGAGTTTTTGAAGGTGTTTCCTAAATTAGATTGGGTGGAAGTGCCTTTCAGTCATCCGGTGTATCACCAAACCTTCGATTTCGATCAGGGCTTGCCTAAAGTTCATGAACATGATGATTTACCTCCAAGAGGGTTTGGGCTTTTCTTCGAAGGGCGTCTCATGTGCTTCTACGATACAGAATGTGATTTGGGAGACGGATGGGAAGACTATCAAGTGCATAGAGACCCAGAATCAGTGCGTTTGTTAGCGCTACAAATGGGGGCCAACCTCATGCAATTCGCCATGGGTGGCGCAGAGTAAATAGGGCCTTTAAAAACTATACGGGGTGCAGTGTTGCTTTAACGCGCCCTTTTTCGTCCAAAGATTTGGTGAGTGCGAGACCGTTTGCGTGCATACACTTCACAAGGTCATCCCAGGTATCCTCGGTTCCATCTGCATACTTTTCTCTGAGGTCGTCAAGACGTTCTCCAGCAACTTCTGCAAGGACATCCCAATACGCATTCGCCACAATTCCAGTTCTGGGTTGCCCGAATCGTTCCCAAAGTATTTTCATTGCCGTAGACAGCGAAGATTTCCCGTCTGTGACTTTCATGATTCGGGTATCGCACATAAAGGCAAGGACCGCCCCTTCTACGTAAATCGACCCTTTGCGCCCTTTTACCCCGAGGCGATAACCATCGAGCCAAGTATCGTAACTGGAGTCTGCCACACTTAAGTTATGTCTTCCAGGATTGTTGAGGTGTCTATTGAGGAGCGACTCCATGAGTGTACTCCATCCCTTCAGGTCAATGCACCCAGATTCGAACAAGAAAAGGTCGCCCATGTAGGTCGTGACGCCCTCGGCAATATATCCCAATCGGCTAGGGCAAGCATCTTCAAAATTGTAGGGCATCCATTCAGAGGGTCTGATTCGCTTCACATTCCAAGCGTGATATAACTCATGTGATGCAATCCCCACCAGCTCATTGTAGCCATGTTGGGTTTGGATTTTTGCTGAAGGGCCTAACGCAATGACAGTGCTGTCTTCGTGTTCCACGCCGTGTCTGACCTCTGTGTCTGAGGGCAGGAGGTATAGGAAGTGATAATCTGAGGTGGGGAAGGTTCCGAAGGCTGAGATTTGGCTTTTTGAAAAAGCGATGTGATCCGCCATGAACTTTTTCTGTTGCGGCGGCGCGTCCCCATAGGTCCAAACATGGAAATTAACCATCTTGTCACTGTCCTCAACGTCATACGTTTCATGCCAAAGCTTGGGGGATGCCATCCACGGACTGTCCATCGCATGTTGCATGTCATGTGCAATCAGACATCCATCAACGGTCGGAAGCGCTGTTGCAATGTCCCAGTTGTTAGGAATGTCGGAAAGCGTTATTTTGTATCCCAGCGTGTGGTTTGATCTGTCATAGATAAAGCAGTTTACGGGATTGACATATTGAAGGTCGTCAGACACAAACGTAGAACCGGCATTGAGGATGTCCGCTTGAAAGATCCAGCGCAACCGATGAATTCCCGCCGGGACGATCCATCGATGTAGGTCGGACTTTACAAGTTTAATCTCAGATCCATTCTCTGAAACGCCTGCCATCTTGAGGATATACTGCGCAAAATTTGCGCGCTCATATCTCCCAGGTCGCCAAACCGGCAATTGCGCTTCCCATGATTCATCGCGCTCGGGAAAAACGGCATCAAATGAAAGTGCAGACGAATTTTTAACGCGCGCAATTCTAAGGTCGATCATTTTTGCGTTCGGAGTCATTTCGTTTGCTTAGGTGTTTAATTGAGAGAATGAAATCTGTGGTCGAGGGGTCGCTATTCTATGCAGCGTCTATTCAAACATTTCAGAGATTGGCTTTCCCGTAGTCCCGTTCGGATATGGAATGCCGGCGACAGCACACATGGTCGGCGCGATATCTCTGATGTGCGTCCGCGCGTAGGTAGAACCGACGTTCACTCCAGCCCCATAGAAAATACAAGGGACATGCGTGTCGTAGGCAAATGGACTCCCGTGTGTCGTTCCCGTTCGGCCATAGGTCAGCCATCCGGGTTTCATTACCAGAAGGACATCGCCACTTACACCGGGCATATGTCCTGCATAAATGCATTTTGCGATCGGGTCCACTGCCGCTTTCGTGGCCAAATCAACTTCTGCAATGCTTTGAATAATGCCCACTTCTTCTAAAGCCAATTTGCCGATGTATCTCTGTAATCCAGCACCATCAAGTGGACTATTTGTGTCCCCATCCGCCCAATTGTAGGCCGCTTCAGAAATGAAAATCGAGTTGTTGCTCACATTGTCTATCCAATTCCGTTCACCAAATCTCTGATCCAGATTCTCTTCGATTCTAATCTGCATGTCACCATGACTCCAATAATCTACAGGGAGTCCGATGGATTGTCCGTAGGAGGGGACTGTGGCTCCTCCATGGTCTGAAGTTAAGAAAACGGTCCAGTTTCCTTCCCCCACTTGATCATCCAAGGCGTCGAAGAATCGTTCCAGTTCTAGATCCAACCTGAGATACATGTCCATCGTCTCAATCGCGTGCGGTCCGCATCGATGTCCGATGTAGTCTGTCGCAGAAAAACTCATGGTGAGCATGTCACACACGTCATCTTGCCCCAACGCTTCACCTTCGATTGCAGAGAGTGCAAAATCGACGAGAATGGTATTTCCTCCCGGTGTTCCCTTCAGGACATCATATCCGCCATTTTCTTCTTTCAGAGCGTCGAGAAGGTAGGGGAATGTGGGTCTGATCTCACCCGTGAATGACCCTTCGTATGGATTGTTGTCTGGGGTACAACTGGCGTATACATCTGAAGGTCTTAAGAGGTCCCATCCAAGGTTTGTCAGTCTTTCAGCTTTCCCTTTTTCATTAAAGGATTTGGCCCAAACTGGCAATTCATCTCCATAGTAGGTGCTTGTAATAAAATGTCCTTTGTCCTTTCCGTAAAACCAGTAGGCACCATCAGCTGCATGGCCTGCAGGGAGGATCGCTCCTCGGTCTTTCAGACTGACTCCGATGACTTTTGCATTCATGCCTGTCGCCAGTTTGAGTTCATCTCCTATTGTAGATGTGACGAGTCTTACGGGAGACATCTTACCAGCCGACCCATAAATATTTCCATCCTGATCGATCCCATCCACACCTACGCCAAGCACTGTAGAATCCGACGCACAGTACACAGTAACCCCGTATTCTCTCACGTACCAATTGTTAGCGACAATGCCATTAATAGATGGCGTCGTTCCCGTAAAAATGGACGCATGACCCGGTCCAGTATAGGTCGGAGCGTATCCGTACTGGTGATCGTACATCGCAAATCCGCCATCTACAAGACGGGCAAACCCGCCATCTGAAAAGTATGGAGAAAACCTGTGGAGATAATCCGCACGCATTTGGTCTATGGTGATCCCCACGATCAGTTTGGGCGTCTCATCCGACACACTCCCTATGTCAATTTTGGTTTCAAAGCTGCAGCTCAAAACCACGAAGAGCATTCCACCAATGATAAAAATATGTTTCATGCGCATCTTTTTTATTTTATTTATTTTGCCCAAACCTTAAAGACCACCCATCCCACTGCCAAACAGGCCATGACGCTGACCAGGATGTTCGCGAGCGCCCACATGTTGTTTCCTTCTTGAAAAAGGCGAAGTGTATCGATTGAAAACGTCGAAAACGTTGAAAACCCGCCACAAAATCCCACAGCCAAAAGCGGCATCCAAATAGAATCTCTGTCCCATTTGGCGCCCCCATACATGATTAAAGCAGCCAGGAGTCCTGTGGCGATCACGTTCGCAGCAAGAATCCCGAGGGGTGCCATTGCAGGTGCCAAATTGTTTCCGCTGCTTGCAAGTTTATTCACGCCCGCGCCCAATAACGCTCGGGCAACACTTCCCGCGCCTCCACCTATAAAAATCGCTGTTAGGGTCACAAAGTTGATCGACATTATTTGGTCTCTAGGTTAAGTCTGGGACGAATCGCTTTAAGGACTACACCTCCGAGTACCGCACCGAGCATCCATCCGAAGAGCACATCTCCAGGGAAATGAACGCCCAAGTGAATGCGGCTATATCCGATGAGCAAGGCCCAACCGATGAGTATCCACAACCACATTGTACTCCCTAAAAGCATTGAGATCAGGCTGCCTACGAATATCGCAACAGCCATGTGGTTTGCAGCATGCGAAGAAACGAAACCAAAGGTGCCCCCTTGATACATCGTGCCATCACTTCTTTCGTACAGATGCACATCTTCAGCGAAATCTACTCTGTGTGAAGGTCTGACTCTTTCTGCAGTAGGTTTGATCACCCGTGCTGAAATCACATCAGCAAGACCCACTGAGATTACGATTCCTAAAACTGCCAAAAGTCGCGATGAGTTTTCAGGGAGATGTTTCCAAAGTAAAAAAAGGATGCCGAGATACAGAGGTGTCCAAGTAATGGGTTGGCTTGTCCACCACATCAACGTATCACACGAAGGACATGCGCCGTTGATCGCAAAGAACAACGATTCGTCAATATTTGACAACCAATTGATCACTGGGCGGAATCCTTATTCATAGATGCCCTCAATAAGTGCCTCATATTTGGTTTTTATCGGCTTGCGCTTCAGCTTAAGGGTTGGTGTAAGTTCTCCTCCTTCAATTGAAAACGGTTCTGGAAGAACTCGAATAACCTTGACGCGTTCCCATTGGCTGAAGGGCGCCATTAACGTGTTGACCTCTTCCATGATGCGGTCCGTAATTCGTGTATCGTCACCAATCTTGTCATCTCCTGGGTAGGTGTGATTGTGACGTTTGCACCATTCGTTGATCGCAGCGGTGTCAGGCGAAATCAGCGCAGCGGGGTGCTTTCTGTACTCACCCACGACCATGACTTGTTCGATAAACAGAGATGCCTTAAGTGCATTTTCAAGCAGGGCAGGGGAGACATACTTTCCGCCTGAAGTCTTAAACATTTCTTTTTTACGATCTGTAATCCTCAAGAAACCGTCGTCATCAAGTTCTCCGATGTCCCCTGTGTGGAACCATCCGTCTTTAATGACTTCTGATGTTTTTTCTTCATCCTTGTAGTATCCCATCATCACATTTGGACCTTTTACGAGAATCTCTTTATCTGGTCCGAAGCTGACTTCGACGCTATTTACCACTTTACCTACAGTACCTATTCGAAGCATATTAGGTGCGTTAATTGTATTCACGGTAACAACGGGAGATGTTTCTGTAAGCCCATACCCTTCGAGAACGGGAATCCCAGCGCCGTTAAAAAATCTCGCCAGACGGGATTGGAGTGCCGCCGAGCCCGAAGCCACAGCTTTAATCCCTGTGAGACCAAGCGCCTCTTTGACTTTCGAGAACACGAGCTTACGCGCCATTTTAAGCTTAAAACCATACACGCCACGGCCTTCTTTTTCAGGGTCCCATGCGAGCACGACACCCAAAGCCCAATTAAAGATGACGGTCTTGACGCCACCTGCTGCACGACCTTTTGCGACAATGCCGTCATAAAACTTCTCAAGAAGTCGAGGTACAGCAGTAAACATAATGGGTTGAGTCGTGTTCAGGTCATTCTTGATTGTTTCAAGAGATTCTCCAAAATAAATACTTGCACCCATATAGATATAGAGGTAGTGAAGCATTCTTTCAAAAATATGACACACCGGTAAAAAGCTGAGCACCCTCATCTCGCCATCCACACCTTCTAGAGGAACACGCTCCTTGGCGATCAATGCATTTGTCACCACGTTGTTGTGTGAGAGCATCACGCCCTTTGGAAGTCCAGTCGTTCCAGAGGTGTAAATGATCGTTGCGAGATGTTCTGGCAAGACGGCTTCACTTCGTGCGTCAAGATCGGCTTGGTTTTTCTCGCCTCCACCTTCTAACATCTTTTTCCATGAGTCAGCGCCCGCGACGTTCTCAAATGTATAAATGCCTTTTAAAGAGGGGCATTCATCTTTTACAGCCTGCACCTTCGCAAATAGCTCAGCATTGGACACAAAAACGAATGTTGTTTCGCTGTGATTGATAATGTATTTGTAATCTGCCTCTGTCATGGTGGGGTAGATCGGCACGTCAATGCCCCCTGCCTGCATAATCGCGTGGTCCATGACATTCCATTCACACCTGTTGTTATGTGAAATAAGCGCAACCTTATCGCCAACGTTCATTCCCAATTCAATCAAACCGCGTGAGGCCCTGTCCACTTCCGCTACGAATTCTTTCGTGGAGTAGCTCAAAGCCTTGCCACTTCCATCGTTGGGCATAGATAGCATCACATCTAGCGGGTTATTCGCTAGCTGATATTTCGGAAAATCAAAAAGTCTGGTTGGATTTTTCATAGTTCAAATTATTTGGAACAAATTACAACAGTTCACCACATTGATTGCAGTACTTCGCATCATCGTCATGCTTGTCTGCATTGCAATTGTCACAAACCTGCGTATTGGTGTTGGGTGTGTGGTTATTGGCAACGACAAGTTCTGACCCTATAATTCCAGTGGGAACAGCAATGATTGCATAACCGATGAGCATGATAATTGACGCAAGGGTTTGACCTAATACGGTCACAGGAGCGATATCTCCATACCCGACAGTTGTGACTGTTACGATGGCCCAGTAGATGCTCCTGGGAATACTTGTGAACCCATTTTCACCGTGCTCCACGATGTATACCATGGTGCCTAAAAGTGTCACCAATACGAGGACTGCTCCCAGAAACAAAAGGATCTTATTGCGAGCGCCCCACAAGGCATTTTTTAAAACGCTGGCCTCTTGGATAAAACTCACCAATTTGAGGACCCTAATCACTCTCAGTAATCTAAGCACTCTAATCACCATTAAACTTGTCGCACCTGGGATGAATAACTCTAAGAAAGTAGGCAATATGGCCAGTAGGTCGATGATCCCATAGAACGAAAAGATGTATCCACTTTTGCGTTTTACAGCGATAATTCGGAGGATGTACTCAAGTGTAAAGAGGCCGGTGAAAAAGTACTCAATGTACCTCAGTAAAGATCCATATTCTGCTTTTATGCCGGGGACGCTTTCGAGCATGACCACGCCGACACTTAAAACGATTGCCCACAACAAGATTACGTCGAACAGCTTGCCCTTAGAGGTATCTGCTTCAAAGATAATGTCGTGTAGTTTCTTTCGATTCATATGCGAATGTAGTGAACTTTTATAGCAGAACGAAAAACGGTGTTATTTGTACGTTATGCAAAAAAAGGAGAGACTGTAATTTCTTTAGATCCTCGCGTGTGAAGGTAAAAGCCTTCTCCGGATTTTGCGCCCAGCTTCCCTGCCATCACCATGTTTACAAGCAGGGGGCATGGCATGTACTTCGATGAACCAAGTCCGTCGTGAAGAACGCGCATGATTGACAGGCAGATGTCGAGTCCGATGAAATCAGCGAGCTGGAGGGGGCCCATGGGGTGTGCCATGCCGAGCTTCATGACGGTGTCGATTTCCGAGACTCCCGCGACACCTTCGTTAAGGGTGATAATCGCTTCGTTGATCATGGGCATGAGGATGCGGTTTGCGACAAATCCAGGGTAGTCATTGACTTCTACAGGAGATTTCCCCAGTGCAGAACTCAGTGACATGATTTCAGAACATGTGTCGTCAGATGTCGCATAGCCACGAATAATTTCAACAAGTTTCATGATCGGTACAGGATTCATGAAGTGCATCCCGATGACTTTGTCTGGACGATTTGTCGCAGATGCGATCTCCGTAATCGAGATTGAAGAGGTGTTTGTCGCGAGGATACAGTGTGGGGGAGCGAGTGCATCTAAATCGCGAAAAATCTTGAGCTTCAAGTCCACGTTTTCGGTTGCAGCTTCGACAACCAAATCGGCCTTTACGACAGATGCAGACATGTCAGTCGAGGTATTAAGACGCGCAAGGGTGTCTGATTTCTCATCTTCAGTGAGACGTTCTTTCGACACCAAACGACTTAGATTCTTGTCTATGGTCGCTGTCGCTCTTGAGAGCGCTTCAGACGACATGTCCACAAGCGTGACGGGGTGTCCTTTTTGAGCAAAAACATGGGCAATGCCATTCCCCATTGTTCCAGCACCTATTACAGTAATTGCTTTCATGAGATAAAGTTGATCAGCCCTTTTTCGTCGCCTTATTGCCCCCCGCTTTCGATGGTGCAGCTTTTGCTGAAGTTCTCTTCTTTGCGACTGGTTTATGCGCTACGTGCTTTTTCTTAGCTGCAGGCTTCTTCTTTGCCTTGGTGCTGCTGTCTTTTTTTGCATCTTTTTCTTCACCGTCTTCAGACTCTTTCGGGTCTTCAGGGTCAAATGGCAACGCTTTTTGTTCGGTCAAAATATTGTACCACTGCACCAGTTTGCGAAGGTCAGAAGAATACACACGGTCGTGATCTAAATTTGTAATGATACTGTCAACAAGATCCTTAATGTCTTGTGGCGAAGAATTGTGAGAGAGCACTGCAGCCCCCTTGTTTTTCTTATGCATCTTCAGAAGAATCTCCTGTAAAGGGACATCGTCTTCAAGGGTATACATCGTGATGTCGTTGAGACTACTCACACGAATGGATCCGGGAACGCTTGTGCGCTTACCGTCTAACATGCTTTCAACGACAAGGTTCTTTGCCGATGAGGCAAGAACTTTAAATAATCCGGGCTTGCCCGAAATGGCGAGTACTTCTGAAATCTTCATTCTTTTGTATTGTATAGTGGCGAAAGTACGAAGAAAGTCTACTTTTTAATGACTTTCATATTTCGGGATTGCCTTGAGTACTTCTATGGGTTGTGCGGGGTCTGTCGCAACGACATAGTGTTGGATGCCATTTGTGAGGAGCAGGGTAGGGACTTTAAGCACGAGGTTGTAACGTGCAGCTTGGTCAAGCGTGGTTTGGCTTAAAGGGATGGAAGGCGCTTTGCACTCGGCCAATAAGATGGGGTTACGGTCACGGTTGAAGCAGACCAAATCGGCACGTTTTGTCAAATCGTTGAGGATGAGGGTGTGCTCTACAGCCATAAGTCCCATGGGGTATCCCAGATCTTCAGAGAGATGGTAAATCAGGTGTTGACGCACCCACTCTTCGGGTTCCAGGGCCACCCATTTGCGCCTGATTAAGCACAGAATCTCATCGTGTTTCTCTCCTTTCCGCGCAACAAGCGTCGGTTGGGGGAGGTTTAATTTGGGAAGATCTGCTTGTCTTGACATGGTGCGAAGTTAGAGATTGAAGGTGTTAACTTCGCCCTATGGCTCACAGGCAAATCATACGTAACATTCAGTCGGGTAAATTTGCGCCTATCTATGTGCTTCACGGAGAGGAATCATTCTTTATAGAGGAGATCACGAAGGTGTTGTTGGCCTGTACCGTTGATGAAGCGTCGAAAGATTTTAATGAGACCGTGGTGTATGGGCGGGACAGTGACATCAATCAAATACTGGCTTCTGCGAGACGGTTCCCCATGATGGCAGAACGCCAACTCGTACTTGTGAAAGAAGCGCAAGACTTGAAGTGCTGGAAGCGCAAAGATGAACTGGAAAAATTGGCCGCGTATGCTGAATCTCCGGTCTCGAGTACGGTGTTGGTTTTTGCGTACATGAATAAAAAGATTGACGGCAGATCGAAGGCCGTCAAAACATTGTCGAAAAACGGCATCCTCTTTTTAAGCGAGAAAGTCAGGGATTATAAGCTTTCTGAGTGGATTTCTTCCTATGTCCAGGATCAGGGATTAACCCTCAATGGTCAAGCCTCACAGCTGCTCTCAGAATATCTGGGCAACGATTTAAGAAAAGTGGTCAATGAAATTTCAAAACTCAAAATTTCTTTGCCTGCAGGGAGTGCGGTTACCTCTGAAGTCATCGAGAAACACATCGGAATTAGCAAAGACTACAACGTCTTCGAATTGCAGCGCGCCCTGGGGGTTAAAGACGTGGGGAAGGCGTCTCGCATCGTCAATCACTTCGAGGCAAACCCGAAGAGCAATCCCCTGGCGATGGTTATTCCGGTACTTTCAGCCTATTTCGCGAAGTTGTTTGTCTACCATGGATTGAAAGATAAATCGCAACAAGCGGCAGCCAAATCGATGGGGTGCAGTCCTTATGCCGTTCGAGATTATTCTGCAGCTTCAAGGGTTTATGCGGTCAATAAAATCGCCCGAATCTTCAGTTATCTCCGAGATGCAGATCGGAAATCGAAGGGCCAAGGGAATGCGACAATCTCTGAAGGGATGATTCTGCGAGAAACAATTTTTAAGATCCTCCATTAAGTGATTGGAAATTGACCGTACTGAGTTTGGCATAATCTATGCTAACTTGCAATCCTGTAAGATTAAGACACACTAAGAAATGCATATGACACTTAAGACTATTTCCCGTTCAGCAGCGACAATTGTTGCTTTGGTAGCTTTGACTTTGAGTCCCTACGCTCAGACGTTTAATTTGGTTCCGAACAGTGGGTTCGAGGACACAAATATTAAGAAGTTGCGTTCTTATGGCCAAATGGAAGAGGTGAGCACGGATTGGTTTTCTGCGACGGAGGTTCCGGCAGATGTATATGGAGACGGCGCAAAGGGTGATAAGATCGGGGTCCCGACCAATGATTATGGCACACAGGAGCCAGCTGGCGGTCTGTGTTATGCTGGATTTAGAGCGTATTCGAAAGATCCCCGCCTGCAGCGCAGTTATTTGGAGGTCAAATTGCCTCAGATGTTAGACCGAGATGTGATGTATTGCGTGTCGTTTGATATCAGTTTGGCCGATCTAAGCAGATATGCGGTCAATGACATCGGCGTCATTGTCAGTGACAGAAAAATTGAGCAGCCAAATCTTGGCGACATGATTTTACAACCTGATGTCAAGCAGAAAACAAACAAAGTCTTTCAGTTTACGGAAGGATGGGAGAAGTTTTGCGGAACGTTTGTAGGTACGGGTCAGGAAGAATACATCGTTATCGGATGTTTCGGAAGTCGTTCTGAGATGACCATAGAAAAAGTAAAACGTCCGATGGGTCTGACTGGGCCTCAACTGAGCCATGCTTATTATTTCATTGACAACGTCGAGATTGTTGAAATCCAAGCCAAATCACAATGTGTATGTTCCGCAGTTGAGGAGAGAGACATGGACTTGGTGTATGGGTCTTCTTCCGTTCAAGACGAGGACATGACAGATGTCGAAAAAATCAATGCAAGTGCGATTTACTATGCATTCCTTAAGCGTACACCTACAGGTTCTGGAAAGCAGACTGTCGCTGATATCGCGGCCATCCTCAAGGCAAACCCGAGTATGAGAATAAACATTGTGGGCCACTGTGACAATGATGAAGCAAGTGAGGGGAAAATCAATGCACGCTATAAAATGATCGGCAAGAATCGCGGAGATCAAATACGTCGCATGCTTGAATCGGCAGGCGTTCCTGCTTCTCAATTCTCTGTTTCGGATATCGGCGCACAAGATCCTGCAAACTCTCGTGACACTGACATCAGTCGTGCTCAAAACCGACGCGTCACGTTCGAGGTTAATTAAGAACTAACCCAACCTGTCTTGAAGCCCCTTTCCTTGTGATTGGGGCTTTTTTTTTGATGCATAATTCTTAAATAATTCTTGTTTATTTTGGATTCAATTAGTATTTATGTTAGTTTTGAAGCGGCCAATGCCTTGATTTATAACCAAATACCATTATTATGCTTAAAAATCTATTTCCTATTCTTACTTTTCTGTTTTTTTGTTATTCCTACAGTTTTGCACAAGAACAGCAATCTAATTCCTCAAGTGTCCCAGGGCAAAAGATTGAATTAACCAGTGTTGATCACAATGCTTTTACGTTTGTGCCTCCACCAACTATTTTGCCTTTATCTGAAAGGGCAGCCACAATTAATGTTACTTATACGGGATTTTCAACAGAAGCACAGATAGCTTTTCAGTATGCTGTTGACATTTGGGAATCATTGATTAATTCCAATAGAATCATTAACATAGATGCTACTTGGGCTCCTGCAGATCCCAATAATTTAGGGTCCGCGGGAGCTGCATCTTATTGGCCAAATTTCTCGGGGGCTCCTAACGGTAATACTTACTATCCTCAAGCCCTGGCTGAATCGATCTGTAATTGTTCCCTAGCTAACCCCGACATCAATGCTAACTTTAACAGCAATCGAACTGACTGGTACTTTGGAACTGACGGTAATACCCCAGCCGGAGAATACGACTTTGTGAGTGTGGTGCTGCATGAAATTGGTCATGGATTAGGTTTTGCAGGGTCGGGCAGTGTTGATGGTGCAGGTGTAGGTAGTCTTGGATTGGGACCTAATTCTTGGGGGACTATTTATGACCTCTTCGTCATCAACAATACTGTAGGTGTCTTTGCCTATGACAATCCATCAACGTTACTGGGCAATGTGCTTCAGGGAAGTGGTAATTTACTTTGGAACGGAACTAACGGTGTTGCTGGAAATGATGGTGATAAGCCAGAACTATTCGATCCGGCGACGTTTAACCCTGGGTCGAGCTACAGCCATTTTGACGAAACATATTTCCCAGCTGGTCATAACAACTCACTCATGACTCCAAATCTAAGTGGCGCTGAAGCGATTCATCACCCGGGGGAATCAGGCATGGGGCTTTTGCAAGACCTCGGATGGAGTGTTAATTCCTCTTCAGGTTGCACTGATCCTGATGCATGCAATTTTGATTTAACAGCAATTGAAGATGATGGCTCATGTTCATATTTCTGGTATTTGCCAGATGTTGTGGGTTCAGTTCCAGCCATAGAAGCTTGTTCGGCGCCAGATAATTACCACTTTGCTGTCAGTCAATCTTGTGCTGAATCTGTCATTTCCGGCGATGCCTATTGCGAATATAACAATTGGGATTCGGTATGTGAGGCTGCATACAATTGTTGTGAAGACACCGACAATCATGGATGCACTATTGATGATGCTTGTAACTACGATGCGGATGCTTGTTGGAATGATGGATCTTGTTTCAGTTGCATCACAGGCTATTCTTGTTTCAACCTTACTGTTTCAGGAGGAGGATCTATTTTTCCGGCTGATGGTGTTTGGGAGTTGATAGGCTCAGATGGTGATGTGGAAGCGACTGGGGATTATTATTTCAGTACCTTTTCAGCAGGTTATTTGGAAATTGATTTATGTGTTCCAGAAGATTGTTACACTTTTCAAATTATACCTGAACTTCTTACTGCTGGAGTGTCCTGGGACATTGGATTTGAAGGTGTATTGTTTTCGGGAAACACAAATGATACAGCTTCTTTGTCTTCGACTGGTGCAGGTGGATGCATGAACATAATCGCATGTAATTACGATGAGTTTGCTTGTTTTGATGACGGTTCTTGCGACTATTATTCCCCTTCTGTATTCCTTGAGGGGATTGAAGATTACACATGGCTTCTGCAAACAGATTTCCTTTGTGACGGGCAGTATTCTTCAGGATATTGGGTTGAACTCCTTGGAGACAATACATACATCACCGAAGGTGGGAATGAGGGGACTTGGTCAGCTTGTGATTCTGATTTTTCTCTTTTGTCTGATGGTGGATCATTATACACGGGCTCTGTTTCTTTATTTACAGAGCATTTCATTGAAGGGACATACAACTCGAATCCAGGAGGTGGGTTTGCAATAATAGGTTGCTTCAAGATGACATCTATCACGTTAGGTTGTACTGACTTGCTGGCATGTAATTACAGTGAGTCTGCTACCTATGATGATGGCACTTGTACATATCCTGGGTGTGAAGATCCTTTGGCATGTAATTATCTCATGAACCCTGGTTGTTTAGAGTCGTGTATATACCCTGAAGGTCAAATATTAGGTTGTACATACCCTACAGCCTATAACTACGATCCTAACAATAATGTGGATGACGGTACATGTGTTTTCGACTTGACAAATCCCGATTTGTGCGGCACAGGAACGTATTTTGATGCGGTCACAGGAACTTGTCTGCCAGATGGAACAGGCACCGGAGATGGTTGTCCAGGTGACCTAGATGATGACGGCTTCATCAATACGAATGATTTACTAGCGTTCCTAGCAGTCTATGGTACCGCTTGCCCTTAGGCACGTTCCTATATAAATAAATTTCAAGGTCCACTGCGCTTAACCGGCGTAGTGGACTTTATTTCTGTACACTTTCGGCACCATCAGCATCGCGATGAAGGCCAGAGAGAAGAGGATGATCATCGCGAGGATTGACTCCCTCATCGAGCCTGTGTATCCTTCGATATACCCCCATCCGAACATCCCGATAATCAGACCTCCTTTTTCGAGGACTTCGTAGAAGCTGAAATATGAGGCGGGGTCATTCGTTTTAGGAAGAATCTTTGAGTAGGTCGCTCGGTTTAAGCTTTGCGTGCCTCCCATCAGGAATCCTATCGCCCCTGCTGCCACATAGAACCCCATCTTCGTTGTCGCGAAGAAATAGGCGAACAAACACAACGCAGCCCATCCGGCGATGCAAGTCATCAGTGCTTTGATGTTTCCAATTCTTCGACTCACCGCACTCAACCCAAACGCTCCTGGAATGGCGAGAAGGTTCACCACAAAAATGGTAATGATAAGCTCGGCTTCATTAAGTCCCACCTCTTTTATCCCGAACGAAGAAGCCATAATAATAATGGTCTGTATCGCCATGCTCATCACAAAGAACGCCCCCAGAAATCTTTTGAGGTGAACGAACCCTTTCAGTTCGCGAGCCACCCCGACGAGCTCTTTAAATCCTTGCGCCAAAATATTTCCGGGCGGCAAATCTTTGATCTCACTTTCTGGAAGGGCATTGAATGTGATGTGGGCAAACCCAAACCACCACAAGCCCACAAGGACGAAGCAAAACGTCGTCGTATGCGAGCCTACTCCGATGATCATCCCCGCACAGATCACGAGTATGATCAGCGAACTCCAGTAGCCCATGGCGTACCCTTTTGCACTCAACTTATCGTGTTCTTCTCTGGGCGCTATCTCAGGCAGGAAGGCATTGTAAAACCCCACGCTCCCCCAAAACCCCAAGCTCGCCAAAAAGAACGGGACCATGCTCAATTCCAAATGATTGGCATCAAACCAGTACAGCCCCACACATCCCGCCGACCCGACATAGCAGAAAATCCGCATGAACAGTTTCTTTTTCCCGGCATAGTCTGCGAGCCCGCTCAACAGGGGGCTGATGATAATGATGACAACGAAACTGGTCGCCAGGACATAGCTGTACAGCTGCGTATTGACGAACTCCATCCCTAAAAACATTACGTTGTCCGTCCCGTCTATGATCTTTCCTTCCGCATCTTTTTCAGAGGTCACGCTGTTATAAAAGACTGGGAAAATCGCCGTGGTGATGACGAGTGAGTACACATTGTTTGCCCAATCGTACATCGCCCATCCCCACTTTACTTTTTCTGGCCCTTCTTTTTTGAAAATCTTTAACATGTGCGACAAGATAGGGTGAACTCGCGTATACCTTTGCGTTAGAAATAAATCCTGATGAAGAATTACGATGTTGTTGTGGTTGGAGGCGGTATTGTAGGAGCGGCTACGTTTTACAAGATGCAGAAAAGATTCCCTGATAAGGTGATGCTGCTGATTGATAAAATGCCTTCCCTTGCTGCACACCAAACCGGTCACAACTCTGGCGTTATTCATTCTGGACTCTATTACAAACCGGGATCTCTAAAGGCCGAGAACTGTGTCAAAGGCAGACATGAGCTCGTCCGTTTTGCAAAAGAGCATCACGTGCCCCACGATGTCTGCGGCAAGGTGGTCGTCGCTGCCAACGCTTCGGAAATGGGTTCTCTGAATAAAATTCACGGCTTAGGCCTTGAGAATAAAATCGAGGGCATCGAACTGATCAACTCGGACCAGCTCCGCGACATCGAACCTGAATGCAGGGGAGAGGCAGCGCTGTGGGTGCCGTGTACCGGTATCATAGATTTTGTCTCTGCCACAAAGAAAATGGTTGAAGTCGCCCTTGGTATCCAGCCGCTTTCCGCCGTTCACCTTTCAGAGGAAGTCCTGGATTTCACCCCTGAAGGTGAGGGCACACTTGTGACGACTTCCAAAGCCAAATATGTGACGAAACACCTGATCGTGTGTGGTGGCCTCCAAGCTGACCGCCTCGCCAAAAAAGACGGCGTCAAACTTCGTGAGAAAGTCGTCGGCTTCCGGGGTGACTACTACGAACTGAACGACCACGCCAAGCATAAGATCCGCAACCTCATCTATCCCGTCCCCAATCCCGACTTCCCTTTCCTTGGCGTTCACTTCACCCGCATGACGAATGGCGAAATCGAGTGTGGCCCTAACGCCGTCTTCACCTTCAAGCGAGAGGGCTATGGAAAAACCGATTTCAACCTGCGCGACACCGCCGATGCGCTCGGGTATTCAGGAACTTGGAAGCTGTTCTTCAACAACGTGAGTTTCGGTATCAACGAATACCGCCGGGCGTTTTCAAAACGTCTGTTCCTGAAAACCCTTCAACATCTCGTTCCTTCCCTCACCATGGACGACCTCCGTCCCGGGAGATCTAGCGTTCGTGCGATGCTCCTCAATCAACAGGGCGATACAGGTGACGATTTCCGCATCGAGACCACGGACCGCAGCATCCATGTTCTCAACGCGCCCTCTCCAGCGGCGACCGCTGCGCTCGCCATAGGCGACTACGTCGCCG
>CAJQPF010000149.1 GCA_905480095.1 uncultured Flavobacteriales bacterium | reverse complement strand
CATCATCAGAAACAATATCGAAACCTAACATATTTGGCATAGACATTTCCAACAAAGTCGTGAAAAGACCTCCATCACTTATATCGTGTGCAGCTGTCACAAGATGCTTTGCAATCAGTGCTCTGATGCATGTATGAAGCGCTGCTTCTTCATCTAGATTAAATTTAGGCGCAGGTGATTGTTTCACTCCCACCATGTTTGCAAGGTATTCCGACGAGTTAATGCAGTCTGACAACTCTCCAAGATGGAAAATCAAGTCACCTTTCTTTTTAAAGTTGAGAGACATATGCTTATCTCTGTCCTCTATGACCCCCACCATACCAATTGTCGGTGTCGGGAAAACAGAGGTTGAGGTGCCATCAGAATTCGCTGTTTGGTTATAAAAACTCACATTTCCGCCTGTAACGGGTGTGTTGTACTTTTCACACGCTCGGGTCATCCCTTTAATCGCGCCCACAAATTGCCAATACACTTCTGGGTTATAGGGATTTCCGAAATTCAAGCAATTCGTAATTGCTGAGGGTGTCGCTCCTGTACAACTGATGTTTCGCGCAGCTTCAGAAACGGCAATGGCCGTTCCGATTTCTGGGTCCGCTTCGACATACCTTGCATTACAATCTACCGTGGTGGCAAGACCTTTTTTTGATCCTCGAATAGAAACCACCGCAGCATCTGAAGGACGATTTGTGGTTCTATTTAGCGTCCCGACCATGCTGTCATACTGTTCCCACACCCACTTTTTAGATGCAATGTTCGGTAGGCAAATAATATCATGGGCCAACGCAATGGCTTCATCTAATGAAGGAACTGGAACGGAGGCCGGATCAAACGCCAACGACTCAGCATACGACGCAGGTTCAGAATACTCACGCTCATACACTGGGGCGCCACCACCGAGCACAAGCGTAGATGCAGGGACTTGCGCAACAATTTCATCTTCCAAAAAGAAGTTAATTGTATCTCCCTCGGTGACTTCCCCGATAGGAACGGCATGAAGGTCCCACTTGGCAAAAATATCTTCAACAATTTTCTCCTTGTCTTTGGCAACAACGACAAGCATTCTTTCCTGAGACTCTGAAAGAAGAATCTCAAAGGGTTCCATGTCTGATTGACGTAATGGAACGCGGTCTAGATGTATATCCATACCCACATCTCCTGCCGCACTCATCTCAGAAGTAGAACATGTAATCCCTGCAGCTCCCATGTCCTGCATCCCAACAATTGCATCGGATTTTGCAAGCTCAAGCGAAGCCTCCATCAGAAGCTTTTCTTGAAAAGGATCACCCACTTGGACAGAAGGCAAATCATTTGCACTTTCTTCCGTAATGTCTTTTGAAGCGAAAGACGCACCTTGAATGCCGTCCTTCCCTGTATCTGAGCCTACAATATAAACAGCATTACCTGGGCCTTTTGCTGTTGCTGAAATGATTTCATTTGCATCTAACAGACCTACTGACATGGCATTAACAAGGGGGTTCACTTGATAGCAAGGGTCGAAGAAGACTTCTCCCCCCACCACTGGAATACCAAAACTATTTCCGTAATCTCCGATACCTTTAACAACGCCTTCTACCAACCATTTCGTACGTGGATGTTCTGGATCACCAAAACGCAAACTGTTCAGTTGGGCAATCGGTCTGGCGCCCATCGTAAAGATGTCGCGATTGATACCACCTACACCTGTAGCTGCACCTTGGTATGGCTCAATAGCAGATGGGTGATTGTGGCTTTCAATCTTAAATGCGCACCCTATACCATCACCCAAATCGATGATCCCCGCGTTCTCTTCGCCCGCTTTAACAAGCATTTGATCTCCATCCTTGGGAAGCGTTTTAAGCCATTTAATGGAATTCTTATACGAACAGTGTTCACTCCACATCACAGAGTATATGCACATTTCGGTGAAATTAGGTGTTCGGTCAAGAATCTTTTTGATGGCAGAAAACTCATCAGAAGTTAGGCCCATATCTTGAGCTTGTTTCAAGGTAGCCGGAGCAGTAGAGGCAGTGATGGTAGGCATATAATCCGTTATAAAATGCGTTTTAATTCAATAAGTAAAGGTAGCAATGCAAAGCCATTTTAGAAGCGTTTCATGAGGTAACTTTCGCACATGAGAGCAGTTATACAAAGGGTATCGAAATCTTCTGTTAAAGTCAATGGTGAGATCATAGGCCAAACCGCACTGGGTCTCCTTGTTTTACTAGGCATAGAAGACCTCGACAACGACGAAGATGTGCGCTGGTTGGCACTTAAAATAACTGGACTCAGGATTTTTTCGGACTCAGAAGAGAAAATGAATCTAAATATCTCGCAAGTTGGAGGCGGTTTGTTAGTAATCTCTCAGTTTACGCTTCATGCCTCAACGAAAAAAGGAACAAGACCATCATTTATCAAAGCGGCACGCCCTGAAAAGGCCATCCCTCTTTATGAACGTTTTGTAAAAGAATGCGAGAACATCCTTGGAAAAGAAGTTTCAACCGGAAAATTTGGGGCAAATATGGAAGTGGAACTGACAAACGATGGACCTGTCACGATTGTCATCGACACGAAAAACAAAGCGTGACTCAGACTAATCTCTTGGTATAGTGCATACTGGAATCGGATCCATTTTATGCCGATTTGCATTATTTAGACGTGTGTAAATTTCGTACACCTCTTTTTCACGACCTTCAAGTGTCTTGGCATCTCCATTTCCTTCTGAGAATGTCATGGCTATTTCTAGCTCTGCGTAAGACGCCCCGATTTGATCTTCATCATTCCGACCATCTCCCCAAAGCCCATCTGTCGGTGCAGCTTCAAGAATACTCTGAGGAACCCCCAGCGCTCGGCCTAAAGCATAAACCTCAGATTTCAACAAATCAGCGATGGGACTGATATCCACGCCTCCGTCACCATATTTGGTAAAGAAACCGATACCGAAATCTTCAATTTTATTTCCAGTCCCCACGACCAATGCCCTTCTCTGAGAAGCAATTGCATAGAGTAAGGTCATGCGCAATCGCGCACGCGTGTTTGCCAGTGCAAGCCCCTGAGACAAGTCACCTACATCGGGCAAAGCTGACTTGGTTGCTTCATAAACGTCTGTAAGAGGGACGTGTAAAACCGTGATGTTAGAGAACCGTTGAGATAGAGAAGCACACAACTCCATTGATCTCTCTAATTCAGTTGGATTTTGATGAATCGGCAAGTCAACAACATAGACAGGCTTGCCAGTCAACAGACACAAAGTAGCAGTAACCGCTGAATCTATCCCACCCGATACGCCCAAAACGAAACCATCAAATCTGGATGCATCAGCATACGCATTAAGCCAAGAAGAAATATGCTCAACAACTTTCTGAGGATGAAAGGCCATTTAAAAAAGTATTCCTACAGAGAGAGAGATGAAACTGTCATGTCCTTTCATTAAGCCAGTAGAGACTTCATTTGACTGAACAACGGGTGATTGAGAATTGTCAACGTTGATCAGTTCAACATTCTTGTGCGTATTGGTGAAAGATGCATTGTAATTCAAGCCAACCACCAAGGCTGTCTCTCCACTTAATGTGCGTTCAATGCCGCCACCGATAATCATCGATGCGCGAAACAATTTAATGTCGGAATCTATCGGGATTCGGTCGCTAATTGGTGATCCACCGACATCATAGGTAGACCACACTCCATTTGAGACTTCTTCATAACTTCTATACCTGGCCTCGTCAGCTTCCGCTTTAATATTCATTCCTAATCCTAGGCCAAAACGTCCAAAAACAGTCGTGTATCCGATTTGATTTGTTCGCATCTTAAACGTTAACGGAAGTTCAACATATTGGAGTCTATAGGTTCTATCGACATTCATCAGGTAGTCATCGTCTTCAAGATCCTGAACCAAATAGCGTACATCACCACCTGTATTAAAAATATTGACCCCCAGACCTAAAGCGTAATTGTCAGAGAAAAGCACGTCAGCTATGAACTCAAAACCGAAGTTTACTTTCGCGCCAAGCGTCTCATGATCATAATCAGTGGACACCATCCAAGCTGTGTTTGGCGTGACGGCAAGACCCATCTTAAAGTCCTGAGCGCTTGATTGTGTGGAAAAAAACATGCTGAATCCAGCAGATAAAGCAACCAATATTAAGGTTGAACGAAGGGAAGTTTGAATAGTACGCATAAGTGTGCTCATCTTTGCAGTTGTTAAAGTAAAATTAAACGTAGAATGCATGGGAACAAGCGAAATTCGTACCACGTTATTGAGAGGCCTATTGTGTACAAGACTTAAAAGCCCGTTTTCACTGTGCTTTACAATGTTTATTTCTTTTATTTTATTCTCATGCGGCAACGATAAATGGGACGTTGATCCGTCTGACGTCAAATTTGATGCGCCTTTTTCAACACTTAATTTTATCGAGGACATTCAATATCTACCAGGCAATGACAGTCTCGCATTAAATACACTTCAACAGAAATACGGTACGTTTTGGGAGGATTATGCTGAAGATATTCTGAAAATAGGGGCGGCAAACAAGGTCTCAACAATAAAAGAGTTACGCCGATTTGTCTCTCATCCAGACACTGAAGAGACACTGAAAGCGATTGACACCACCTCTGGGGACAAAGCCTATTTACAATCTGTCGAAAAAACACTGGAAGACGGATTTAAACGCTTCCACGCTTTCATGCCTCAAGAGACAATTCCGTCAATTATTTGGATGCCCAGTGGATTTAACTTCGCAATTTACCCTCGCAAGAAATATGTCGCAGTGGGTGTTGAATGGTTTCTCGGTCCTGACCATCACATTATAGGACTTCTTCCTCCTGACCGTTTCCCGCAGTATCAACAACTGAGAATGCATCCCGACCTTATGGCTGGAGACACATTTAGAGGCTGGCTGTTGGTCTACTTTTCGGGATCAGGATATACAGGCGAAAGGTGCATTGATGACATTTTATACTGGGGGAAAATTTTATGGCTTATGAAAAAATGTATGCCCGAACTCCACGACCATCTTCTGATGGACTGGACGCCAGACAAATTGCTTTGGGCTAAAGCAAATGAAAGCGCAATATGGCTAGAATTGCAACCCTCTAAAGTGCTTTTTGAAACGAACAGAACCATTTATAAAAGATGGCTCTCAGATGGACCCTTTACAAAAGCGGGTGCAATTCCTCAGGAAAGCCCTGATCGACTAGGGATATGGATGGGGTGGCGGATCGTCGAAGACTATATGGATAGAAATCCTGAAATAACAATTGAAGAATTATTTAAGCAACAAGATCACATACCGTTTCTTAAATCGTACAGACCAGAACATTAAAAGATCATGCCAGATAACATTATTAAAATTACAGTATCCACAGATGAGAATCATGTTCCCACAGAAATCGTTTGGTCTGCGGAAGGTGAGGACAGTGCCGAAAGAACTGCAAAAGCGATGTCACTCGCCATGTGGGATGAGACGGATGGGCGACTCATGAATATGGATTTGTGGACGAAAAACATGAGTGTTGAAGAGATGCGTCATTTTGTATGCCAAACAATGATGACGCTTGCAGACACCTTTGAACGTTCAACCTCGGACAAGCCTCATGCTGAGGCGCTAAGAGGGTTTACAAGAGAACTTGCAAAAAGGATAGGGGTCATGAAAGATGACGATTCTGCAACGGTTAAAAAAGCTGATTCGTCACCTCAATAAAGGTCAGGAGCTCCTCTCTCCCATCGCCTTTGACTGCGCTTGTAATAAAAATGGGTGGCATTTTATGCCATTGCTTGAGCATCACCGCTTCGTATTTGGCTTTGAACGCTTCCCTTTCTGTTTTGTTGAGTTTGTCAACTTTTGTAAACACCAGAACAAATGGAAGTCCCGTCTCTCCGAGATAAGCCATAAATTCCAAATCAACTTTCTGGGGCTTCAATCTCGAATCCACAAGCATCATCGTACACAACAAATTCTTGCGACCTTCTAGAAATTGCCGGGACGTTCTTTCCCATTTAATGCGTTCTGATTTACTGATTTTCGCATAACCAAAACCTGGCAAGTCAGTCAAATACCATGGGTTTGTCTCCTTGTTCTTATCGAGCTCTAATCCATTAATCGCAAAATGATTGATGAGTTGAGTCTTGCCCGGCGTGCTGGAAATTTTTGCCATCGAATTCCTTCCTACCAACATGTTGATGAGAGAAGACTTCCCCACATTTGAGCGACCAATAAAAGCATACTCAGGCCTGTCCATTTCAGGACATTCTCTGGGATGGGCACTACTTTTAACAAATTCTACCTGTGAAATTTCCATAACTAAAATTGTTCTAAGGCTGAACGCCTATTGAACGTGAATCATACCAATCAGATAATATCTCATTAAATTCCTCTGGATGCTCCATCATGGGTGCATGTCCACACTTGTCGATCCAATACAGATTAGCATCGGGGAACCCTGCTAAAAAAGATTCCGCAACATCTGGGGGTGTCACGATATCATTGCGACCCCAGATTAAACAAACTGGAATCGTCATGGCAGGCAAATCTTTTTCCATATTGTGGCGAATCGCTGATTTGGCGATTGAGAGAATCCGCAACACTTTATTCCTATTGTTCACAGCTTCAAAACACTCCTCAACCAATTCATCAGTGGCCAATAGTGGGTCAAAGAATGTCACCGCAACTTTATTCCTAATATATTCTTTATCCTCTCGCCTCGGAAAACTGTTTCCAAAAGCATTTTCGTACAAACCACTGCTAGCTGTTAGGGTCAGAGAAGACACTCTTTCAATATGATTCTTCGTGAAAATCAAACCTACATGTCCACCCAAACTGTTTCCAAGTAAGTGAACTTTATCTAAGTTCATTGCGTCGACAAAACCCTTGATGTGTTCTGCAATTGTGCTTGCATTGGTTTGACGAAGGGGCAGTTCATAAATGGGAAGTATGGGAGTAATGACCCTAAATCTCTTACTGAAGTGTTCTCTCACATGGGTGAAGTTACTCATCGCACCAAACAACCCGTGTAGGACAATGAGCGGTTCTCCTGTCCCCTCTTCAACATATTTGTATTCTCCGAGTTCAATGATATTCGTGTCCATCTCTTCTTATTTGAAAGGCCAAACTACACACATAACAACCATTACTCACACCTGAAATCACTTAAACATCCACGTTGGGTTGTTCACATTCAATGTTAATATCATGTTGAAATGATATTTTGTCAATTTCACTGAACCTACGCTATCCCTTGATTAGCATAGGTTTTTAACTCTACAATGTTTATCACTTTTCCACAATGTGGTAGAAAGTGTCATTTAGTGGTAATATGTGGGGAATCTTAACTAATTTTGTAGATTCGAGATAACCCTGACAATGCTCAACCTATTAGGAGAACATATATGTAGAATAGACGCCAAAGGGCGCCTCATGTTCCCTGCCAAATTGCGACGTCAATTGGACAAGGTTCTACATCATGGACTTGTCATTAACCGGGATATTTTTGAAGGATGCTTGGTGCTTTACCCAAAGCCAGAATGGGACAAAGTGAACAAGGAAATGACGCAACTGAGTCGTTACAATAGGAAGCATCAATTGTTTCAAAGGAAGTTTATGAAGGGGGCTACCATTGTGAACCTTGATGCTTCTGGAAGATTAAATGTACCGACTGCACTCCTCGAATATGCGGGGATAGACTTGTCAAAAAGCAACGAAATCATCGTGTCTGGACTTGGTGAAAAAGTGGAGATATGGACAGTTGAAGGATATGGGAAGCAAGTATTAAGTGACGACACCGATTTTGACTTTGGGAATTTAGCTGAAGACGTCCGCAAGGATATTGAACCAGGAAACGACACCTAATACATGACACAAGCCTATCACGTCCCCGTGCTGCTAAACGCCTCAATAGAGGCGCTTAGACTTGGCGACGGCAGCGGGGCCTGGATGGATGCGACTTTCGGTGGTGGCGGGCACAGCAGGGTCATTTTGGAAAACCTGAATGAAAAAGGAATGTTGTTTGGCTTTGATCAAGATCCGGATGCCGTCGCAAATACACTTGATGACAAGCGATTTACCTTGGTTGAGGCAAACTTTAGATATGCCAAGCAATTCTTAAGCTTACATGGCGTAGAAAATCCGAACGGGATTCTGGCTGATCTGGGCGTTTCTTCTCATCAATTTGATACCGCAGAGAGAGGTTTCTCACTGCGCATGGATGGGCCTCTAGACATGAGGATGAATCCTGAAATTGGCATGTCTGCCGCTGACATCATTGACGAATACACATGGGAAGAACTTATGGTCGTTCTGAGGATGTATGGGGAGGTCAATCGGCCCGATCGCGTTGCACGTGAAATTGTGGCCGCACACAATGAGGCGCCAATAATATCAACAGAAGACCTGGTGAATGTTCTAAGTAAAATGGCGCCCGGTGGAAGAGAAAATAAATTTTACGCTCAAATATTTCAAGCGCTAAGAATTGAAGTCAATGATGAATTAGCTGCATTAAAAGAGTTGCTTGAGCAGTCTTCGAAATTGCTTAAACCCGGTGGGCGATTGGTCGTGATTTCTTACCACAGTCTCGAGGACCGTTTGGTGAAACACTATATGAGATCTGGAAATTTTGAGGACAAAGTAGAAAAAGATATTAAAGGTCAAATACACGCACCATTTGCACCTATTTCACGAAAAGCGATAGTTGCATCGCCAGAGGAAGTGATGAATAACCCACGTGCTAGAAGCGCGCGACTTCGCGTAGCTGAAAGAACTGAATTTCAGAATGCATCATGAAGTGGTTATTTAGACGAAATAAAAAAGAAAAGCCTGCAGCCGGAACTGCTTCAGGAAACAAACACCTGACAAAAGAGGAGATCAACGCGCGCATTGAAGCTCAGGAAATGGCCAAGAAAGCTGCTGATGAAGCAACGAAAATAGCCACAGAAAAAGCAGCAAAAGCACGTGAGTTATCAAATCACAAATCGGAGCGCACACGTCAGGAAAAAGCGACAAAAAAACGTGCAGAAAACAACAGTATCGGAAAGTTTTTTCGCGACATATTAAATGGAACGTTCTTAACAGGTGATGGAATCACAACACACATTCCATACCTGCTGTTCATGTGCGGCATTTTTTTATTGTACATCAGTTTGGGGTACAAATTTGAAAATATTGAGCGAGAGAAAATGAAGACCGAGCATGCGCTTGAAGAAGTCACTGCTGAATATAAAACACTGAGATCTGAATTGGAATCAAGGCTACAACAAAGCCGAGTCGAAAGTGCAACGGCATTTCTTGGACTTGAACAACCTATGGAGCCACCTGTCCTCCTTGAAGTCGATGTCAAATGACTACAAGAAGTAAAAACATAGGAACTTACAAAGTGGCGACCGGCAGGTATTGGATCGTCTTCGTGTGCCTTTGTTTTGTAGGGCTATGCATTTTTTGGAGACTGTTTTCCATTCAAACAATTGAGAATGAAATCTGGTCGGAAAGAGGCGCTGAATTCAAACACAGTATTCGAACGATTGACCCTGCCAGAGGACAAATTCAAGCACAAGATGGAAGCCTCCTTGCGACAAGTGTGCCCGTGTATGATTTAAGATGGGACACCAAATGTGAAGCTATCAAATGGACGTTATTCGAAGCACAAAGAGATTCTTTATGCCTCGGACTGGCAAGGGTTTTGGGTGGAACCCCTCAAGAATACGCCATAAAGCTTGACAAAGCACGAGAGGCCGGAAGCAGATCAACCAGATTTGCAAAACAAGTTCCGTTCACAGACTACAAAGCGTTAAAAAAACTCCCATTTATCAGATCTGGGAGATATACGAGTGGGTTTGTTTTTGAACGAAAAGAAGAAAGGCGTAAACCATTTGGACAGCTGGCTGGCCGAACAATTGGCATTGACCGTGAACATCAAAGAGTGGGGATTGAACTTTCTTGGAACAAAGAACTTGGCGGGGAAGAAGGAAAACAAATGCAAAAACGAATCAGTGGAGGCGCTTGGCTACCTGTGACAGATGATTATATCGTAAAACCGAAAGAGGGATTAGATGTCGTGACAACAATTGACATGCACTTGCAAGACGTTGCATCAAATGCACTGGAAACACAATTGACACGGCACGATGCTGAATGGGGGGTGGTCGTTCTCATGGAAGTCGAAACAGGCTACATCCGAGCGATCACAAATCTCAAAAGATTTGATGACAGTGAGGGCAATGCGAAATATTACGAGAGTTATAACCACGCAATAGGCACGTCCATAGAACCAGGGTCTACATTTAAACTTGCATCACTCATGACATGTCTAGAATCGGGTGGCATGACCCTCAATGATTCTATTGATGCTGGCGATGGAGAGGTTTTTTTCCATAATCGGAGAATGCGAGATTCTAATTGGGACAAAGGTGGACACGGAAAAATATCGCTCAAAGAATGCTTTGAGATGTCCTCAAATATTGGCACGGCGCGCGCTGTAAAACAATGCTTCGATCTCGAGCCACAGAAATTCCTGGATGGGCTTCAAAGAATTGGTGTCACACAACCTTTGGGGATAAACCTCGTTGGTGAAGGAATACCTAAAATATATACAACAGTTGGAGAAGGTGAGTGGTCTGGACTTTCTCTCACACAGATGGCAATCGGTTATGAAGTTACACAAACACCACTTCAAACTTTGGCCCTTTATGGCGCAATTGCGAATGGCGGCAGAATGATGCGTCCCACATTTGTGAAAGAAACGCAAAGAAAGGGTGAGGTTGTCGAAACCTTTGGACCTGTTGTGGTGAATGAACGCGTATGCTCATCGAACACACTCCAAAGCTGTAGAGAAATGTTAGAAGGAGTATGTGATCCAGATGGAGAAGGCACAGCTTCGCATATTTTTAAAAACAGACCGTATGCTGTTGCTGGAAAAACAGGCACATCAAAAATCGCCATCAAGGGTGGCTATGCCC
>CAJQPF010000148.1 GCA_905480095.1 uncultured Flavobacteriales bacterium | reverse complement strand
AGTGCCGTTCCCCGACTCACTTGCTCAATTCGCCCCAATATGACAAGCACTACCGCTCAATGTTCACAGCACTCATGGGAAGAATGCATCGTGGACAGACATTTACGAACAGCACAGCATATGGTCGAATGGGCTACGGCTTTGCTAGGGCGGAGGACACAACAGGTTATTCAGTGGAGGCGGTAGAGGAGTACACACTCCAAGACTTGGGAGGATTAGACTTGACAATCAGTGGTGCCGGAGACGGCGTGGGTCCACCAGAGCCCGATTTTATTTGGTTTGGCATCACCGAGAGAATGAAGGAGTCTATCAGTTTATTTTACTTTCATTTCAAAGCGAAACCGCTGCCACAAACGCCTATCCATCGCATACAAGAATGTCGACCCAATTCATGGTGGACAAAGGAACACAGAGAGATTGTCAAGGAGAGAGAACCCGCAGATTATGCCGTTTGGAGAGCTGCCAATGCAATCCTGGACGTGAGAGTGGAGAAGATGAAGATGGAAATACAAACGCTTCTTGATGCGGGTGAAACAAAGGAATCTTTGTATTATGTGGATTGGGATCAGCTTGAGCAAGTTGGTATCAATTTTTCATGAATAAGGATGATTTTTTTGCAATGGATTTCATGAATACCCTAACATTCTAGTACTAGCAGTTCCACCTGGTTCAGCCTAGCATGCCACAAATTTGACGCAACCTCTCTCAACCTATCGTACCTCGCGTCTACCAGCCAACTCTTCAACTACAGAAATGGTAAGAATGGTTGTCACCTAAAATTGTGGTCTTCGGTTTTACTTTGTGGTCTTCTCGTCATAGGGAGTGCTGGCACTTGGCAAGCCGGTCGCCCTTGGTACCTTTTTCTTCGCCAGCGGAGTTGCGTACGGTATCTATCCTCCAGATTGGCCTAACCGAGGCGGTGTAGAACAATTTTCCGTCTGCGATTGTCATGTAGGGAGCGATATTTTGGTCGCTTGCGGTCCCTCTTCTGATGCTGGTAGTGCAAAATTACTATGGAGATGCACTGCGGGAGAACACGGGAAAATACAAATAGAAATTATGAACAATATTATGCACCAGAAAGAAACGAGTGAAGAGAGAGTTGAAGGATGTTGCAGTGTTATTTTCTTCTTGGTTTATTATTGCCTTATTGCATCATCCCGTGCTAACCAATTCTTGATCCTCTCTCCAACTCCTCCAATTCTTATCGATACAAATATCCAAAAATCTCATGCTGCATCCTCCCTTTTCAAAATACAACAGCCAGCACCACGGGCTATCCGCAACCGAAATTCAAAGTTCGATGACAACATTAAGAAACGTGGACATGTTCCCATCGGTAAAGCGGCGGAGCATACCGATGAATCTCACCTGAGTAAGACCCTCATTGCCTTCTTCTTGTTTGTGGTCGTGGGAAGTAGTATTGTACAGGTCTTGCGGATGTTCCAGACGAGTGTTCCCAATTTCGAATAGATTAATGGAGGGGCTCATATATTGTTGGATATTGGTGGGCGGTTGGGGGGCGTAATGATGACACTGGGAATACAGAATTGCAAAAATAATTCGTATTTTTAAGCACACTTATTGTTTGCTAGGAGACAATCAAAGCATTTTTACAATTATATTTTGTACACATGATATGTTGGTTGATTGTATTTTGATGACCAAACAACCACAGGAGATATCCCCCCGCCACGCCTCCACTCTTGATTTTATCTATCATATATCACCCAACTTCAGAGGGTCGATGCCTCTTGAACCACGCCTCAGGATCGCACTGCATATCAATAGTGCATCTGGTATGTCTTATACTACCATCGTCATCACTACCCATCATGCCAATTTCACCCCCGCCCTGAATCATTGCTTTAATCATCGCTACAACCTCATCTACATTCCCATCACATTGAAGAACCTCCTGTCGAAAAATGCGCTCATCGAAGGTTATATCCTCCATCAATTTCATCCCTATTATCAACCTGTCAATTTCTTTGTCTTGGATAGTAAAGCTTCCATCGTTGTCGATATCAAGCACCAGAGTAATCACCTCCTCGAGAGCCTTGGACTTTAATACCGCCCTCAATCCCTCGTTGATTTCTTTGTTCTCTTCTATGAGATCCATAAGTTCACTGAGCTGCGATCCCTGCGTTTCCGACAGCTCGCGAAGTGCCATTTCTACATCCTTCATACGGTCTACCTCGGACTGCAAATCATCAATCTCTGCGGTTAATATATCATTTTGTTCCGTGAGACGTGACTGCTCCTCGCGTATGCCATTTAATGCCGCCCTGAATGTATCTTCTTTGGTTAATTGCCGTTCCTTGTAGACTATCACCGGGGAATGTGCCGCCCCAATACCGCTGCTGCCGTAGCCCATGCCCTTCCCCACCTTCGTGGCCGTCGAGGTTGTAGGGTCTGCCATGGAGCCGCCCGATGTTGCGATTCTGAATACGTTGAAACATTGGAAAGCAAAATTCCCCACCGCGCCGAAACGCAATATCATCTCTTTGAAGGTGGCAGGTTTGCTCCCCTCCTTCTTCTTATTAGCGGGGCCACCGTCATCGCCACCCGCGTCGTCTCCTCCGTTCGACTGCGGTGGAGCTTCATTTTCCATGGTTGCAACTCGATTGTTTTTTAGTTTTTTCTCCTCAGCTCTCGTATCAGACCCCGAAGTTCTACCCGCCTAGGCGATTATTTCTGACCTACTGACGTACCAGCGCTCCTTTCTACGCCGCACACCGGGGGTCACCCCCCTTCTACGGCCTAGGTTTCCCCCGGTGTGCGGCGTACGTGACCACCCTTTTTAGGGTTAATCACTAAAGCTAATTACAGTACTCAGTTAGTTGAAAAGCTATTTTTTTTGACCTCACAACAAGCCCGCTCGTCGCCGCCACCCCTAACAGGCAGAATAAATTAAATTGTTGCATATCATCCTCCCCCCAGCGCATGGTGGCATG
>CAJQPF010000147.1 GCA_905480095.1 uncultured Flavobacteriales bacterium | reverse complement strand
CGGCTTCATATTCCACCTTTACAACAGCTTCGAGCGCGATGGAGAGATCGTCATGGACCTGGTCGAGCATCAGGGTCCGGATGTCATCGATAAGCTCTATCTGGCTGCGCTCGCAGATGGCAATCCACTGCTCGGCGGGCGCTCAGTGCGCCTGCGCCTGGACCTTGCGCAGCGGCGCGTAACCCGGGAACACCTGGCCGATGGGGGCTGCGAATTCCCGCAGATCAATTACCGGGACCGTCATCAGCGCGACTATCGCTACGGCTATGCTCTCAATTTTCAGAGCGACGAAGAGACGGAAGGATTTGGTCTTCAATTTCCGAATACGTCTTTGCAATATTGCGTATCTCTTCCTCACGCTTTGTTTTGTCAGAGTACATCTCAAGCACACGAAGGATGAGATCTTTGTCAGCAATGTCAGACGCTTTCATCAGGCTTTTAAACCCATTCCAATCCTCACCCTTGGCGATGAGTGTGTAAAATCCCTCAGGTGTCTCGATTTTTTTGCGCTTAAGCTCTTTCATGAGGGCTTTTTGCGCAGATTCAGCACGGTTCGTTGCAAGGTCCTCGTTTAAAGAAATCTCTCCTTCTGGAGAAGCGTAGGCTTCGATGGTTACCCCAGTGAGTGAAACGCTGTCCGCAGATGCGGCCAGAACGAAGAGTTCCTTCATTGCCTTCCAGCCATCTGTACGTGTTTCAGCTGTGGTCACGCGAGAACTGTTGTATGCATAGTTGATGCTCACAGCATTTTTAGCGTTGGTCGCTTCAGTTGTGGTTCCTTCTGTTGTGTTGTCCTCAACCAATGCGTAGGACATCGTCCGCTGGAAACGGTCAGGAGTCATTGCGAATTTGTCGTCTGGCTGAACGAGGCTAGGTGTAGTTATCACACCTTTGCTTAACACATAGGGGTCGAAGTCGACCGCCTTGTCTCCTTTAAGACCACGTAGCCTTAATTCAAGACGGCTTCCATCTTCCATTGCAGCATCGTATGGAATGCTTGCCGTGTAGGTAAATGACTTGCCTGCTTCAAAAGGGACTACGGTGTAGTTGCCAGCGGCATCCTCTCCTTGGAATCCTTCCGTTGCAAATGCAGCTTCTCCACCATCCCAAACCAGGACAGGAGTTGCTTCTAGTCTTACTTTCTTTGCAAAGTATTTTGCAGGAAAGTTGCCCGTAATCTCAACTTCGACGATGTCGCCTCGGAGGATGAGTGTTTCTGGGTTGACTTTTAGGTTTAGCGTTTCAATGGCTTTTTCCATTGAGCCCAGTCCGGCACAGCCAGCTAGGAAAAGAGCAGTAGCGATGGCTACAATATATGCTTGGGTACGTAGCATTTTAGTGTTAGGATTTGTGAATTATTTATACAAAATTAGGTCAAATCAACCGTGTATTTCAGGTCATTTTAGGAAGCAGTCACCACTCCCATGTTGGAAAACTTACGTATTCTATTGTCGATGCGTTTGTCGGCATCCATGGGCATTAATTTCTTTAAATGCATGTTGATTTCACCCTTTAACGTGGCATACATCTCCTCCCTGTTATTGTGAGCCCCGCCTGAGGGTTCCGGGATGATTCCGTCGATAAGTTGGTTGCTTAACATGTCTTCTCCAGTAAGCTTTAATGCCTCCGCAGCCTTCACCTTGTGGTCCCATGATTTCCATAGAATTGATGAGCATGACTCAGGAGAAATGACGCTGTACCATGTATTTTCTAACATAAGCACCTTGTCGCCAATGCCGATTCCCAATGCGCCTCCAGAAGCACCCTCTCCGATGATCACACAGATGATAGGGACGCGAAGTTGAACCATCTCAATCAGATTTCTTGCAATCGCTTCTCCTTGTCCGCGTTCTTCGGCTTCAAGTCCAGGATAAGCGCCTGGTGTATCGATGAGCGTAACGACAGGGATATTGAATTTCTCTGCCAGTTTCATAAGGCGCAGCGCCTTTCTGTACCCTTCAGGGTTTGCCATTCCGAAGTTGCGGTATTGTCGCATCTTCGTGTTGTATCCTTTCTGTTGCCCGATGAGCATCACAGGCTGTCCGTCAATCTCGCCTAATCCACCGACCATGGCTTTGTCATCTTTGACATTTCTGTCACCATGAAGTTCCATAAACTCCCCATCTGTGAGGGCCTCCATGTAATCAAGTGTATAGGGTCTGTCAGGATGACGGCTTACCAGTACCCGTTGCCAAGCGGTAAGTTTCCCGTAAATTTCTTTTGTCACTTCTGCGATCTTCTCCTCAAGTTCCACAATCGTAGTGGTCATATCAAGATCGTTTTTTGACTCAATTTCTTTTGCCTGTATAAGCTGCTCTCGCAACGTTTTTATTGGCGCTTCGAATTCCAAATAATTCATACCGCAAATATGAGAAAAACCATATCATTTCTCACACTTTGCCATGTTATTTACACGCCTAACCATTCCGTCATTTTTCGGATTGCTTGTCCCCGATGACTTATGGCATTCTTTTCGTCGGCATTCATCTCCGAGAATGTCCTTGTCTCACCCTCAGGAATAAAGATGGGGTCGTAGCCGAAACCTTCAGTTCCAGAGCGTTTTTCAGCAATTTCACCTTTACAAATACCTTCAAGTGCAATCTCTTCACCCTTCACGATAAGGTGAATGGCCGTTTTAAACTGTGCTTGTCTGTCCCTGCTTTCTTTCGCGCCTGCTGAATGAAGTTCGCTCAGCAAGTGATTCATGTTCTGCATGGCATCTTTTTCAGGTCCACCAAACCTTGCTGTGAATACACCTGGAGCCCCATTGAGCGCCTGGACTTCCAGTCCGGTATCGTCGGCAAAACAATCGAACCCATATTTATGCTTCACGTAATCTGCTTTCTGTTTTGCATTTCCTTCTAAAGTGAGCGAAGTCTCAGGAATATCTTCAAAACAACCGATATCTACAAGAGATTTCACCTCGAATCGACCCTCTAAAAGTCGACGTACTTCAGATACTTTGTTTTCGTTTGCCGTGGCAAAAACTAGGGTAGGTTTCATTTCATTTGGGATTTATAATCTTTGGATCTTCCCCACAATCGATGTTTTTATAGCTCCGTATTCAATTCCACGTGGGTGGTGATAGGCGGGGAGGGTATCTAAAGATGCGATCTTACGAAGCAGCTCATCTTCGTCTTCTTGATTCAGTTTTTCTGAATCGAGTCTAAGCATCACCTTTTCGCCGAGACCTTCATCTTCTAATCCTCGAATGAGATACGCGCAATCTAGTGGGCGCAGGATGTTTCTGATTTCTCGTTCGACAACTTCGGGAATGACTTTCAATCCGCCCGAATTGATCACAGAGCTCTTGCGTCCGAGCCATATGAAATTTTGCGCGTCGATGCGTTCCACCACATCGTCAGTCACCAGATGATTCACACCTCTGTTTGGTGCGTGGATCACAAGAACTCCGTCAGGTCTTGTGTCGAAACTTACGCCGGGAAGGGCCTTAAATGGAGGGTTATCTTTTCCACTGATGACGCGTCTTGCGGCGATGTGCGTGAGGGTTTCCGTCATCCCGAATCCCTCCCAAAATTCAATCCCTTTTGGAAGTTTGTTTTTCAAACTGTCACGAAGGACGCCTCCGCCCAGGAGCACTTTGCTGACCACTGGGAAATCGGGCAGGAGGGAAGCGCATTGAAGTGGGGTTAAGGCAATAAAATCTAAAGCGTTTTTGCAAGCAGGGCGAGATGAGGGTTCAATGATTTCGAGATTCCAGCGACCCACAATCGCCCTCACGAGCATTAATTTCCCGGCCACGAAATCAATCGGTAATGCAAGAGCAGCGCGTGTTCCTGGATTTAACCCAAAGCATGTTATGCTGTCTTTTGCACTGGAAATGACCGATTCCCGAGTATGTAAGATGTCCCTTGGTGGTCCACTTGATCCAGATGTTTTAAATAAAAGCGGACTTTCGGGATTCTGAAACCAATCCACGAGTGTTCTCGCGATGCCATCCGTCCAACTGGGTCTTCCTTTGTGAGCTTTGAATTCGTTGGCACCCGCGCGAGAAAATGGGAAGGTTTGGCCTTGAAGGACAATGGACCCTGGCTTCTGTTGCTGCGCGTACAATTTGCCATCCTCGATATACATGGTCGAAGCCGTGTTGTTTGTAAACAAGCCGCCTGTCCCCAGACCTTGTGCAAGTCCTTGAAGTTTGGGGTTGTTTTCTAAAACCCCTGCGATCCATTCAGCAATGGCTGACAATCCCACGTTAGACTCCAGTGCAGATGTCACCCACCAACCGATGCCCAATTCATACGCGAGTTCTATCCACTTTTCTGATTCTGCCAATCCCCCAATTAAGCTGGGTTTTAAGATCAGGTATTTGGGTTTGGTTTTTTCCAAGAGCGCCCTTCTTTCGGATTGAGAATGCACCCCTATTAATTCCTCATCGAGTGCGATTGGAATGGGAGAAGTCGCGCACAATGTTGCCATTTTATCATATTGACCCTGAGGTATCGGTTGTTCAATGCTGTGAATATCCAGATCAGCATGTGACAAGGCTTCGAGTTTTTCAATGGCAGTCATGCCATCTCCCGCGTCTTTGCCAAAGGCGCCATTTGCATCTATTCGCAGGGTGAATTCTTCAGCAGGACATTTTCTTCGAATCTCTCGCAGCATGTCAAGTTCCTCCTGGAAGGGGAGCGTTCCTACCTTGAGCTTGATGGTCTTAAATCCCTTGTTCACAAGGGTGTCCACCTGTTCAAGCATCCCTTTTACGCGGTCCATCCAGACCAAACCATTGATTGTAATTCCGCCCGACCAATGGGCCTCACCTTCTCTTTTGAGGCTTATGAGTGCCGTTTCTACGGCAAATCTAACGGAGGGAAGCGTCAGAGGTATGTCCATGTCCTCCACATTGATTCCCCGTTTCGTTATCAGTGTTTCTAAATATGAACGTACTTCTTCCTCGGATTCAAGGCTTAGGCCAGGAATGAGACTGATCTCTCCGACTCCCTTGCGTCCACTTTTGTCACACATGGTGATGAAAAAACTGGGTTTGTGATATAGAACATCTCGAGAGGTTTGAGCGGGTTTGCTGAACGTCAAAGGATGAGCTCGGTATGTGATGTCTAGTGCTATGTTTTCAGGTTTTTCCAAAATCAAGCTGTGACACTAAGGATCATAAATAACGCAACCACGAACGCACTTAACGCAATCTTTTTTAATTCCTGATCGAATTGTTTGGGATTTTCATTTTGCATCACAAAAACGAGGTGTTTGAGGTGGATAAGTGCGATGATCACATACCAAATTCCGCCCTTCCATGCTTCGAGTTCTCCCATTCCTAAAAGAAAGGCAAGCATGCATGCCCATCCCGCTATCATTAAGCAGAGGTGATATCTTTTTGCGTTCTTGAACCCCATTCGGACTACGAGGGTGTTTTTGCCTGAAAGGGCGTCATTCTCGTGATCGCGTAGGTTGTTTAAATTCAGAACTGCTGCAGCCATCGCACCAGAGAAAGTGGCGGGCAAGAGCCAGCTTAATTGAAAGCTGTGTGAAAATAAATACGCCACACCCAACACGCCTATGTACCCGAAAAACAACATCACATACATATCACCAAGTCCTTTATAACCATATGCTTTACGTCCTATTGTATAACGTAATGCTGCAAGTATAGCGAACACGCCTAAACCACCCAGTATTAACACGCCGTACACCATGGAGAAATCAAAATTGAACGCAAACCCCAGCGTCACACATCCCACAACAAATGCCTTGATGGATGTTGCCGTCAATGCTCTTTTCATTTCACGTTCAGTGATGTCTCCAGATGCCATTGCTCTGTCTGACCGCTCGGGTCCATCCGTCCCCTTTTTAAAATCTCCGTAATCGTTTGCAAAGTTTGCAAGCACCTGCAGATAGATCACGGTCAGTAGAGCGAAACCTAAGACTGCATAAAACTGTGTGTCTGTTTGCGTATGCTGAGAATCTCCAAATCGGGCGACAGACGCTCCGACAAGGACACATGTGACCGCAAGCGGGAGTGTGCGTAGCCTTGCGGCTTTAATCCATGCTCCGAATGATGCCATCTTGAGCGTTATGGGAACTTTGGATATTGCTGGAAGTTAGGGTCTCTCTTTTCTAAGAACGCCCGCTTTCCTTCCTGAGCTTCCTCCATGAGGTAGTACATCAGCGTGGCATCTCCTGCAAAATCCATCAAACCTCTTTGTCCATCCAGTTCAGCATTTAGGCCTCGTTTGATCATACGGATGGCCATCGGGGAACGCTTCATTATTTTTTGACACCACGCCACGGTCGTGTCCTCCAGTTCTGACATAGGTACAACCTTGTTGACCATTCCCATCTGCTCTGCCTCTTCTGCGGTGTATTGGTCGCATAGGAACCAGATTTCACGGGCCTTTTTTTGGCCCACCATATCTGCCAAATAACTTGAGCCAAACCCTGCATCGAAACTGCCAACCTTAGGTCCCGTCTGTCCAAACTTAGCGTGCTGGGCCGCAATCGTTAAATCACAAACCACATGCAACACGTGGCCGCCCCCAATGGCATATCCATTGACCATTGCAATCACTGGCTTAGGAAGGGATCTTATTCTCTTCTGAAGGTCGAGAACATTTAAACGAGGAACCCCATCTTCACCGATATATCCACCCACACCTTTCACGTTTTGGTCTCCTCCGCTACAGAAAGCGACCTCTCCCTCACCGGTCAAAACCACCACGCCTATATCCCCTCTTTCGCGGGCGATGTCCATGGCATCTATCATTTCGATATTCGTCTCAGGTCGGAACGCATTAAGGACCTTAGGCCTGCATATTGTAATCTTAGCTATTCCGTCAAAGTACTCAAAACGAATGTCTTTGTATTCTTTAATTGAAGTCCAACTATAATTGATCATTGTCTTAATTTATCTCTTTAGTACGTTTGTTACTCGTTGTGAAACGCTGCGATATACGTCTTGTAAACATCAGAACTCATTTTCGGATCCGTCACGATTTCTAAGACTGCGGGGCCAGTAAATGTCATGAATTCAGACAACTTCTTTTGTGTACTTTCAGCATCGTCTGCACAAAAGTACGTCAGCCCACAGAAGTGCGATGCATCTTTAATGTTTGTTTTTGGTTTGGCTTCAAAATGTGATGCCAACAGCCCGACTTCATGTGGTCCTTCAAGCCACCTGAAAATGCCTCCCCCGCCATTATTCACGACGATGACCTTGATGTTGTCAGGCAGTTCCTGAACAGAAGCAAGACCATTTATATCATAAAGAAAAGCAACGTCACCACTCACTAAGAGAACATTCTCTTGTGTCGTTAAAGCATGCCCGACTGCTGTTGACGTGCAGCCATCGATCCCAGCCACCCCTCTGTTTGCGTGAAGTTTAATATCTCCTTTCGCGCTATTGATGGTCTCAAAAAGCATGGCATACCTTGCAGAGGTGCTGTTCGCGAAATGAATGCATCCCTTGTTGATTGCTTTGAACACCTCTTGATAAGCAGCTAAATCACTCCATTTGACAGCTTTTATTGCATGTTCATGAATCGTTTTGAATCGCGACTTCTCTTTTGCAAATAACGCAGCAAACGCATCTGAATTTTTGACATTGTGTTCAAAAAATGACAGCCATTCACATGGTTCAGCATCAACGCTTTCAACCAGAGAGCCAAATGTGTCAAGCCCTGCGCCGTCATCTCCCACGTGAATATGTGGCACATGTAAGGCTGTGAGTTGTTTCCTGAGTGATTTACTCATGACAGGCTGCCCCACTGTAATAATTGCAGAGGGAGCGATGCGATGTTGTGTGCTGTTTCCTAAATCTAAACTTTGACCTGAGGCGAGCAGATCGCCAGAAGCAATGAGTGCATCTCCCTTGATCCCGGAAAATGTCTCTGAAACACCAGGAAGGTTTGTTTGTATGCCCTGCTTCCATAGGCCTCTGGGGCCAGCAATCAGTATTGCACGATGCCCATTTTCTCGCAGAATGCGGGGGATTGTAAGTGCTGGTTTCGATGTTGGATTCGGCGCTGATATGTCGATTTCTTGACACATGGCCTTCCCGTATAAAGGCTCTTCAAATGGCACATTTAAGTGCGAAGGCCCGCCACAACATGCCTTCGACC
>CAJQPF010000146.1 GCA_905480095.1 uncultured Flavobacteriales bacterium | reverse complement strand
TTCAATATCAACTTTGCTCCAGACACCCTTGAGGCGTTCAAGAACCTGTCTCGCTTACAGGGAAAGCAATACACGACAGTGCTGGAGCATTTAGCAGAGGCTTACCTCAAGACCAACGGGACATTGCTTGAGGACTTTTCTGGTCCAGCTCCCGCGGCAACGTCAAAACCGGTTCCTGCCAGCAGCAGCATTAACACCAGAGGCGACACGGTTGCAGAGCTCCTGGAACGAATGGAAAGAGTTGAAGCCGATGACCGTGAATTTGCTAGCGCTTTTGAGATGCTGCTTCATCGGGTCGAAGCACTGGAAGGTCAAGTCACCTACAAGGACATCGAGAAGAGATTGGAGCATCTAGAGAACACAGTCCAATACAAAAACGGAAAGTCAAAAAATTAGCCGCTTGAACCGTTCCGCTACAGCAGAGGGAAGCACTCCCATATTTAAAGATCTCGACTCGAAAAGGATGGATTCACCTGCTGCATAACCCTGCCATCTTCATCCAACACCCTGGTCTTCCGACCGATCATCTGAGACATCTTTTGAGCCATACGGCAGGCATCCTCAAGCGTTGAAGAGGAACCATGATGATGCCACTCCTGGAAAGGATTCAGTTCTTCGATTCGGAACGTCCCTTCCCTCATCATCCGTGGTTAGCCAATCAATCCATCTCTACCCGTTTGAGCAAAGGCCATTGGCTTGGCCTGATCCACATCAATCAATTTCAGGACGCCGCCGACCAGCATGAATCGTTGCCACCTCAGTAATCGCTTCGATCACAAGGTGCTCTCGCCAATCTTGAGAAGCATTGAGCAACTCATCAAAATCCTCTGCGGTCAATTTCTCCTGGAGACCGCCAATGGTTCCTTTGATGGCGCATTTGAAAATCACTTCTTGCTCATACTTCATTGAACGAAAACCATTTCTTCCATTGTGTCGAGGAAGCTGTGAGTGAACACCTCTAAACAAAAAAAAGAGGACCCCTCCCACAGGCTCCTCTTGATGTGTCTTTTATCTGGCGATCCCGTCCAAGGAAACGCTTCACATACCTTAACCGGAATGTTACGAATCATTGAAGGGCGGCTGTCCAGTCGCGCATCTGGCTGGACGCAAGGCAAAAACCAGACGCCGTATCGGCTTTAAATCGTCAAGGGCAAGTCTGACGAAAGGATGGCATCCCATTGGGCAGAGACCAACAAGGAATAGAGTCAGCATCCCGAGCCACCCTCCAGGAGTGATCGGTCCTATCGCCCTGCACACCTCAAGGTGTGGCAATCCGGTAGGGAGCAACAAGCAAATACGCCGCAGGGCGTTGTTCGCATCGGAGCTCCACCACTTTGAATGCTTAGGGGAAACGATGTCGTATCGCCCTAACTCAGATCTGGTTCCTGGCGTTCAACGATGCCGGATTAATTGTGTCCTTTGTGGCGGCTAACGCAGACAGCGACCGCGTTTTCAACAATGCGGACAGCTTCGCGATGGTGTTCGATCGCACCTGGAAAAGATTGAGTGGCTCCAGTGACGCATCCAGCTCCACGGAAGAGCGGATTAAAGCTGTGCTCGAAGCCATGGCTGAGCATCCTTTTTTGATCAGTTCACCTGAGATGGCGCATCAAGTCGCCATCTTCAGGATTCGTTTACTCGACTTGTCTTAAATCAAGCAGACAACAAATCAATCTGAGGATCATCCACATATTCCATCTCGCTATCAGAAGCAGCTTCGATTACGTCCTCAGCGGACTGCAAGACTTGTTCAGCAGGCTGATCAGCGATGGTGTGATCTTCGGAAGAGTGGACGGCAGTGATCTGATCTTCAATCCTCTCCTCAATAACGGCTTCAGGCTTCAAAGGCACAACTGTCGAAGGAGTCAAGCGATTTCGAAGCGAACGTAATTTCAACTCACTAGCGGAGAGCAATTCACCAGCCTGCTCAGCCCTTTCAAAACCTGTAGAAGCCTCGAGTTGCTGCCCTTCCACCAACTGCAAACGCTCTTCCAAGTCGAGGACTCGATCCACTAAAACTTCCACCACTTCGCTGAGACTGAGGAGTTGTACACACAGCTGTTGTTCGAACTCGGAGCGCAGGGAGGGAGTGGCCACTAGAGACAACCTCGTTATGAGCATTTCGCTGATGGTATCGATACAGAACGCACTGTCCACGCCTACTGGAAGAACTTGACCTCTCGCGGGCAAATCATGCGCGCATTGCAGCGCCGACTGCAGAGATTTTGTATCACTTGAACGCAGCCGTTTACTGCATAAAGCGTTACCGATAGGCGGAAGGACTAGCCAATTGGCCTACAGTAGTAGTCAAAAGATTAAGCCTCACCGATGCTAAGAATTAAGAACGGACTAAAAATAGCATTAATTACCATATCTTTAATATTAATTGTTTATTATCTGCAGAAATATGGGATTGAACCTTTAAAAGAGACTGTCAAGAGCATGGGCGTTTGGGCACCATTGGGCATAGCACTTCTTCGTGGAGTCAGCATCGTTTTACCGGCATTACCAAGCTCAGTTTATTCCTTACTGGCTGGGTCATTGCTGGGATTTGAGACTGGCTATCTCACAATCATTTTCGCCGATCTTGTCTTCTGCAATGCCGCATTTTTCATTGCAAGAATTTGGGGTCGCTCACCCGTAAGCCGCCTCGTTGGAACAAAAGCCATGGAGCGAATCGATGGATTCAGCCAAAATCAACTAGAGGGCAATTTCTTTCTAATGACAGGGCTATTGATGACTGGTTTATTTGACTTTTTAAGCTACGCCATTGGGATCAGTCAAACCCGTTGGCGCATTTTTGCGCCTGCTCTTGTAATCAGTGTACTGATCAGTGACTCAATTTTGGTAGCCGTAGGCGCTGGCGTTACTCAAGGAGCAAGTGTGATGCTGGGAGTTGCCTTACTCGCCATGTTTGCCTTGGCAACCCTCACGGGATTAATGAAGAAAAAGTCGGTTGAGCCCAGCGAATAACTAAATAGTTGCCAAAAAAGGGAACCAAAGACAACTTATCCCACTAATCAGTTGCCTATTAAGTCCAACAAAGCCTACCAATAAATCAGGCAAGGACAAAACTAAGGCCAGCAAATTAAGATCAAGGCCATAAATTATTAGCATAAAAGCGTGAGCCTGGATCCACTAAAAGAATACTAAAGAAACTAATTGATGAAAATTCTAAGCATGACTTATTCCCATGAATAAGAGACATGCCAGGGGATAGAGACAACGCTCCAGCGACACTCGAGACAAAACCAAGCACAAGCAATGCAGAGATTCATCCTCCTAGGACTCAAGACAAGATCCTGTTAGGCCCAGGATAAAAGCATATAGAGGGATATCATCACACTAGAACAAAAAATGCAACTCAAGAAAGAAGAGGATTAAAGAGGCAAGATATATCAACTAGTTTAATAATAAACCGTACAACATCCAACAACAGACGTACTAAATAGCAGCCCAAGGAATTACGATAGTGGCTCAAAGCATCCAAACAGAGACTCACGACATAACTCAAAAAGCAATCGCATCAGCAGCATTGCACAAAACATATATATGAACACTGTGGGCATTATTGCTGATTGAAAATAGTGGTTGGCCGAAATTAAGTTATTCATACACAGTCTTGGATAACCAAGCTAATTACAAGGTTAAGAATGCTCGTCAACCTTTTAGGAAAACCATTGAAAATATGTGGATGCAGCCCAAAAACAGGATGGTATCTAGATGGTTACTGCAAAACAGACCAATCGGACTTGGGCAATCATTCCATATGCAGTGTCGTGACAGAAACCTTTCTTAAATATACAAAATCACAGGGTAATAACTTGGTTGAGCCGAACCCATTGATGGGATTCCCCGGCCTTAAAGCCGGGGACCATTGGTGCCTATGTGCAGAACGCTGGGAACAAGCCAGAATCGACGGTGTAGCTCCACCAATCATTATGGAGTCGACAAATCTCTCCGCGACTCAAGTTATACCTCTAGAGATTTTAAAATCATTCTCATTAAAGATTATTTAATATTTTATTCCAGACCTAAAATCCCTCTCTTCTTTTGAAAGATTGCTAGAGCTACAAGTCGATTGAGCATAATGAATCAGATTTTTATAACCCTCTGGGACTAAACCAGGGCAGAGCTGTCCAACCTCAATGGCCTGCGGGCAAAAGTAAACACCGCTCCATCGATTGATAAAGCGTCCTTTAATTTCATCCGAAAACATAAAGCCATGCTGCCCGGCAAATTCAATGATTTGATTGGGATCAAGATGTGCAAGCTTTGAGCGGAAATCCTCATCAGCTCGAGCTCTATCGATGAAAGCATGCAATGCAGACTTAGACATCGGACAAGTATCGTTTAAAATTAAATACGACAGATTCTCCAAAAAAAGTGGCCAATCAGTAGCTTTCACCATTAATACAATTACCGCTTAAAGAATATGAACTCCGCTAAAATTTAATTTTGACAATACAAAATTGCACAACAGCAGAACTAAGAACTGCGACAATAAAGATACGTAACCAATACGAAAAGACTTGAGAGAAGTATGAATCTGTTGGTCAGTCAAAATGTAAAGGCACGCGACAGCAACTCCTCACTTCTACAAAAACAACCTAAAATAATCTGATCTATTACTAATAACTCACCAATACACAATAATGAAGGCAAGGAAAGCGAAAGAATTTGTCTTCAACGATCTCCTCTCGATGGAGAGCTATTGCAAGGACCACTATACAGATTATTATTCCGAATCAAATTTTTCATGCAATGTAACGCAGTTAAGCAAAGGTGAGTTAGTTACAAGTTCAATTTGTGCGCCAATCAATGATGCTCATCTTGAAATTTTCAAATCAAGTCAAACTATTTTGTATGAAGAAGAAGCTAACCATAACTCAGTAGCATTCTGCTGGATTAGTAGCAATGGCGAACAAACGCAAACCAATACGATCATCAGTGGTCATAAGATGATGGATCTAAGCATTGCAGGCTTTAATCGATTAAACAAAACAGGAGGCAATATATGGGATATTGTCGGCGCAAATATTCAGCTTTGCTGTATGAGTCTTAAGTGGGAAAAGACGAAAGAGAAGATAGATCAAATGAATGCATACAATGCATTCGCCAAGCTGGAAGAATGTATTGGAATTGATTCTAATAGTTCAGCAAGCATTCAATTGAAGAGTCTATTTGAACGCCATTTTACAAAAGGGCTATGTAAGTCAGATGCTTTTTATGATTTAGCGATTGCAACACTAGAAGAACCTTGCGATCAAGAGGTTCTGACTGAAAGATCAGACAAAACAGAGCTCATAGAAGATCTTGTTAAGCTGCTTTATGAAGATAGGGAAGGGATGCCTCCCCTAACAATTAGTGCGATTACGAAATATTTGAATGCAGAAAAAGAATCATTAAGTATTGCCTGTAGAGAAAATTTTGATATGCCTATTCTCGATTTAATAAAAAGCATCAGATTAGAGCAAGTCAAGAAGTCCTACTTAAATCCACACGTACCAAAAGGACTAAAAAATTTCACAAAGAAGCAAAATGCTTTGTACTACGGATTTAAGAACTGGGAAACATTTCAGAGATTTTACTATCAAACATTTCAAGAAAGTCCAGATGAGACTATCGATAAATCAAGTAAGGCCTCAGTTTTGGTGACAGATTTATTTATGAGGCGCAGTCAATGAAATTAGAGCTCTCTTATTCAGATCATATCCAGCTCTCAGAATCTCTCAATGAATTGGGGCAGACAACCCGAATCACCCAACTTGAGAAGGGTGAGGGGAAATACATGATGTCGTTCAAACAATCCGCTGGAATTGCTTTAGCTGAAATACAATCAACACAGCCACTGTTATATGAGGGCTGGGGAACATCTTGGTCGGTTGACTTCAATTGGATTACACCAACCTGCCAGTTGAACGATGCTTTCGGGTATTGCGAGGGGTATGAAATGAAAAAAGATAGTCTTGGGGGGTTTAATACTATCAACACTTCCCCGGGGAACTCATGGGGTAAATATTCAAATAGTTGCTCATCGACAGCATGCATGCTTGATAAGAAAATTTTGATGAAAATGCTGA
>CAJQPF010000145.1 GCA_905480095.1 uncultured Flavobacteriales bacterium | reverse complement strand
GCAGGCATTTTCCAGCTCTGACATCATCACTTTTGCGGATTCAAAATCAATCTCTTTCACCGTCACATCTTCGCGAGCCGGCCTCCCGGGCTTCGATGCCCTCAGCATGCTTCCCAGAACACGAAGCGCGTCTTCCTCTGTAGCTCCCAGTAACTTCTCAGGATTTGACAATAGTTTCTTGAGCTCAAATAGATTTTCAGGTTTATAAATACCGTTAAAACTATCAAAGTATATAGACCCCAACACAATTGCTGGAATCCCATACAAAACTGCTTCCAGCGCTACCGTACCTGTCAGGGTAACTACGACAGAGGCCTGATCAATCAATTTATGAGAATCTTCATGCGTCTCGGCAATAATTATACCAGGCATATGCACTAGCTGACTGTATACTTCCATCGGCCTATAACCGAGCATGGGTGAATGCTCTTTGACAACCAGGTCCATGTCCGCAGGTAAGGAAGCTAAGATGTTTCTTAGTGTGTTCGCTTGGTCTTGGTAATCGAATGCCATTCCTTCGACAGATATTTCCGGCTGAACATGGAGAAAGTATATCGCGTATTTTTTTGTTCGAATTTCATCGAACGGCGTTTGGTGTTTTAGCAGATAACGCTTCCCCTTTTGCCCACTCCTAAACCTGACATATTTTGCAATCGGTGAATTTACTACACTCGGTAATACTTCTGGATTTCTCATGCATGTTCGTGTACGCATTCCTAACCAGAGATTGAGTCCTGCAAATAGCCGCATGTTATATAATTTCTTAAAGAAGTTGGGCGCGCCCTTGGCATGCTCCGTCTGCAAATAAGCAGGCTTTATTTTTTCATGTCTGATAGTCTGTAATCTTTGTTTAACTTTCGTAAATTCTGCTCCTGTCATAGGCTTGTCTGTCATTTCACTATAAGCAATTCGCACTTGGTGCCAATCATAGCCGATTCCAGTTTCCAAGTGTAATCGCTCCGGCCAGAAGCGCACAGGCATAAATCTTCCTGCCGGCACACCATTTTCACGCGCCAAACGCCAAGCCATCCGAGTCGTCGCACAGAACGGTTCTACAAAGACAAAATCAGGATCGAAACTTACTATTTCTTCTTCAATTCGTTTGAAGACAAGGTGCATGAATTGTTTAGTTCGTGAGCCAGTCCAAATCAAAGGGACCATATTTGGGTCCACGTCTAAGCGCTGCTGCCCCCGAAAAAACCGATCCATCAGAATATCCCTGTTAACAAAGTTAGATCCGATGCGATCTTCCAGCTCCTTCAATGATTGAGCAGCTCCAGACAGGTCTGTATCCGCAGCATCGAGTGCTGACTGTTTAGGAAGAATATCCTTCACCACATCAAATGCATCGACTTCTTGCCCGAGCTTGTATTCTTCCCGACCCATTATTAGCAATAGTGATTGTACTGAGTTCACTTTCTTGAACGCATTAATATATTCTGCATATTCTCGATGTTGTACGCCAAGGCGACAAAACAGCAGAATCTTCATTGTCTATTCTCCAAACCGCCATCGAACCCGGTCTAACGAGCCGACTTTTATTTGATTTCGTGGGAAATCTATCGAGCCCGTGATCAATCTAACGGGCGACAGGTTAAGACCCTACTTGACGATAATCTCGAAGTGATCCTCAAGGGCCTGAAAAGAGTTTTTTTCAAGTAATTTTCGGGCGATGATAAAGCTTTTCAAGAATGTCTTCAATCAGTAGATGTTGAGAGACGGACTCCTCAAGGAGAGGCAAATGACAACTACCTGTGTCCAAAATATCCCCCACAATGTCCCCGATCAGTTCCGAAAAATAAGGAAAATGACTAAGGATTTTTTCGTCGCCTATGATCTTGCTGTAATCAAATGAGTAAACTTTCGCATCTACTTTGATCTTTTGCATATTGATAAGACTAGCGTCCTGTCTATCAATTAGCTTAAAGGTCTTGTCGCTATCTCTGTCGACAAATACCAACTCCCCGAAAATCTCTTCATACCCGGCTCTTTTACTGGGAAACACCTTGGAAACAGTAGTATCACTGCCCACCTCAAGATGAGTGATATTCATATGCCTCTTAAAGACATCAATCCAATGGACTGCATTGCACGCCAGCCCCCAACCAGACCCTGTTAATTCAACCGACCTGGCCTGCTCTTCAAAAAGAGGATCAAAAGTTTTACTCCCGTACATCCACTGATTAACAAAAGTAGGAACCCGAGTTAGAGTAAGACATTCTTCAAACTCTTCCCTGGACTTAAATAAATATTTGTCCAGGATAATATATCGGGGATTGCGATCTAAACATTGTTTGTAGATAGAGAGACGGGGCTCACAAGAAGTAGCTACCACAAAGAGATCAATAGATTCATCAATTTCGTCTAAAGACGTAAACAGCTTCACATTTCCTAGATCTAATTTCTCCAACTCCTTGAGTCGAGCATCGCAATCGACTAAAAAGAGCTGCGCATCAGGAAACTTCTTGCTGATTCCTTGAACATACCTCATACCAATATTACCAACTCCGATAATACAAATTCTC
>CAJQPF010000144.1 GCA_905480095.1 uncultured Flavobacteriales bacterium | reverse complement strand
TAAAACGGTTGCCGCAATGGATGTTCTGGTGCCTGGGATAGGCGAATTAATCGGGGGGTCACAACGTGAGGAGCGGTTAGATGTCCTTAAAAAGAAATGTGCGGATTTTAATATTCCAGAGGATCATGTTTGGTGGTATCTCGAAACAAGAAAGTTTGGTTCTGCCAAGCATTGTGGGTTTGGCATGGGATTTGAAAGACTAGTCATGTATTGCACAGGTATGTCAAATATCCGTGACGTCATTCCATTTCCAAGAACGCCTCTGTCGGCTGAATTTTAATAATGCTAAAACAATCTCTACAACAAAAGCAGCTACAAAGACTGTCTCCTCAGCAAATCCAGCTGATGAAACTTTTGCAGGTGCCTACTGTGGAATTAGAGGCTAGAATTAAAGAAGAACTCGAGGCAAACCCTGCTTTAGAAGAAGGCGTGGAGGAGGTTGAGGATGTCTTAGAAGATGAGAGAGAGAAGGATGATGCAATTGAGGAATTCGACTTTGAAGAATATTTAGACGATGAAACGCCGGATTATAAAACCAGCATAAGAAATCATGGCGCTGATGTCGAAGACAAAGACATTCCCCTTGGTGCAGGGGCGACATTTCGCGAGCTGTTAGTCAGTCAACTTGGGATGGTGTTTTTAAATGACAGTGAGCGCATGTTAGGTGAGCACATTATAGGTCAACTTGATGATTCGGGATATCTGAGGCGTGATTTAGAGAGTATCGTTAACGATTTGGCCTTCACCCAAAACCTGATGATTGATAAGGAGGACCTCGTGTCTGCGCTTAAGATTATTCAAACACTTGACCCAGCTGGTGTTGGTGCGGAAAACCTTCAGGAATGTCTTCTCATTCAAATTAGAAGAAAGATTGAAAAGCTTCAAGATTCAGTGAATTTTGTCAGACTTCAAGCGATGATTTCTGCTGAGGAAATTCTGAATAATCATTTCGAATCGTTTTCTAAAAAACATTTCCAAGCGATCACCACCAAGCTTGAAATTACGGATGAAGATTTAAGGGAAGCCTTAGGTGAAATCACCAAATTAAATCCCAAGCCCGGGAATTCAGGAGGAGAGTCTTCTCGCAATGTGCAACATGTCGTCGCGGATTTCATACTGAGTATTCACGACGATGAATTACAGATTTCTCTCAATCAAAGGAATGCTCCAGATCTGAGAATAAGCCCATCTTATAAAGAAATGATGGACACTTACAGCAGTGGCGCAGAAACCTCAAAATCCCAAAAGGAAGCGTTGAGTTTTGTGAAGCAAAAGGTGGATGCTGCCAAATGGTTTGTTGATGCAATTCGTCAAAGACAACTCACTTTGATGAAAACGATTAAAGCGATCGTAGATCATCAGGAACACTATTTTTTAAGCGGAGATGAAACAGATATTAATCCCATGATTCTGAAGGATATTGCCGAGCGAATTCAAATGGATATTAGTACAGTTTCAAGAGTTGCAAACAGTAAATATGTCCAAACGCCTTATGGAACCTTCCTCCTTAAAACCTTTTTTTCAGAAAGTTTGTCTACCGACAGTGGTGAAGATGTAAGTTCAAGGGAGGTGAAAAGAATTCTTCAGGATGCGATTGCTGAAGAGGATAAAAAGAAACCTCTCACTGACGAAAAACTCGGCGTCATTTTAAATTCGAAAGGATATCACATCGCTCGTCGAACTGTGGCGAAATACCGTGAGCAATTGGGGATTTCTGTTGCGAGATTAAGAAAGGAACTCTGAATTCTAAGATTGCATGCATACAATCGCAAAACTTATATCAGCCTTCCTGCATCCTTTTGTGATGCCCTTTGCCACCTTGGTGTTGTTGCTTCACTTCGATTTATATCTCACCCACAGAATTGACATGTTTATCTATTTGGCCATGGTCATTGGGATCAATTCTTTGGCTCCTGCGTTTTCACTTTGGTTTATGTACAAGCGAAACCTCATTTCTGACTTGGACATCAGAAACCGCAAAGAAAGAGTGAAGCCTTTTTTAATAGTGCTTTCTTATTATACGCTGGCGTATATCTTGACACTCGAAATATCTGGCATTTTTGTTCCTGAGCTATACAGATCCTTAATGTTGGGATTGTTGCTCTCTATTTTTGTCGGATGGTTAATCACACTTAAGTTTAAAATAAGCATGCATATGCTGGCCTCTGGGGGCGTTCTTGCGGCCATACTCATTGCTTCTATAAGGCTTGGAACCTTAGACTTACAATGGATTTCTTCTATAATTATTTTGGGAGGTTTGTTGGGGTGGAGCCGACTTTACCTGAAAGCACATTCATATGTGGAAGTATATTCAGGGTATGCTGTGGGATTCTGTTGTGTAGGAATGACAATGCTATTGGGGCTTGGCTAATTTTTACTATGCAACATCTGAAAGAAAGCCGCCGTCGTTCTCTGCGTTAGAAATGTAAACGGAAAGTGCCTTTTGAGCCCTCTTCAATTCATAAACCAACTCATAGACCATTCCTGGTAGTTCACTCGTATCTACATTAAACTTGGATCTGTGTTCAATGCCAGAGAGTAGATTTTCAGTGTCTCTAAGGCCCAGCATTTGCACACTTGATTTCAATGTATGCGCGACTGTGTGGAGATATGCATAATCTCCTGACTTCACCCTGTTTTCCAGTATGGTGCAGTAATCGGGATTTTGTTTTAGAAATAATTCGATGATACCATTCACCAAACGCCGATTCCCTTGGAATGCATCTTCTAGATATGTTAAGTCAAAAGGGGAAATCATATTATTCCTTACGCATTTAAGTTCAAAAGGTTTCATATTGTATGACTTCAGTCGGAATTCTCTTCATTAGCTTTGAGGTATGCAATTGATACCTTCTATTTTAGTGACTGGTGGCGCAGGATATATTGGGTCTCATACTGCGGTTTCTCTTGCAAAAGCAGGTTTTAGAGTCGTTTTGTTAGATAATTACAGCAATTCTGATGTCAAAGCCGTGCATGGTGTCAGATCTCTCATCAACGCTGACGTCCCATTCTATGAAGTGGACTGTAGGGATAAGGATGCTCTGATTGACGTCTTTAGAACAGAACAGGAAATGGGCCATGAAATCAAAGGTGTCATCCATTTTGCAGCACTTAAGTCAGTGGGTGAAAGTGTTGAGAATCCTTCGTTGTATGAGGACAATAACATCGTTGGAACAGAGCGATTGTTAGAGGTGATGCGTGAGTTCGATGTGGAAAATTTGGTTTTTTCTTCAAGTTGCACCGTCTACGGAGAACCCGAAGTTGTTCCCGTTGATGAAAATGCCCCGTTTTTAGAAGCAGAATCTCCTTATGGATTCACAAAACAGGCTTGCGAGAAGCTGATTGTAGATCACTTGAAACCAAATCCTGAATTTAACGCTGTTATTCTCAGGTATTTCAACCCCATAGGCGCACATCCAAGTGCGACAATTGGCGAATCTCCAAATGGCGTTCCCAATAACCTTATTCCTTATTTATGCCAATCTGTTGCTGGAATAAGAGGCGCCTTACAAGTGTTTGGGACAGATTATCCTACACCTGATGGTTCTTGTATCAGGGATTATCTACATGTGATGGATTTGGCCGAAGCGCATGTCTCTGCACTTGAATACCTTTTTAAGGATAAGTTGAGGGGAAAGGATACGGGCTGGAGAGCTTATAATTTAGGGACTGGAAAGGGTGCTTCTGTGTTAGAAGTTATAGAGGCATTCGAAAAAGTGACTGGACGCAGCGTCCCATATTCAATAGCTGAAAGGAGGGAAGGGGATGTCGTGGCTATTTGGGCAAATGCTTCTAGGGCAAAAGATGAATTGGGCTGGGAGGCAAAACGTTCCCTTGAGGAAGCCTTAAACGATTCCTGGAAATGGCAAAAAAAAAGACCCGATTCACAATGAACCGAGCCTTTTTTTTATTAATAGAATGTTGTCTTCCAACGATTAATCTTAATTCTTGATCACAGTTGTGTGAGTCACCTTGTCACCGTGAACAACACGTAGTGAGTAGAAACCTACATCATTTAAATCGTCAGTGTTAAAGTTGATCACTTTGTTGTCTGGGTTGATGTTGATCAAGTCTGCACGAAGAACGTTTCCGGCAAAGTCAAGCAACTGAACGATGACTTTACCCTCTTCGATTCCGTCGATGCGAATACCAAGTTCGTTTTGAAAAGGGTTAGGGTAAGCAGTTACCTTAAGTTCTGTTTCAGATAACGATGAAGGTGTATCGTTAGATTTCTCCTTAACAAGTGCAGAGAAACATGCGTTTGTCTCAAGCTCTGTGCCGTTGAAAGTACATGTTCCAAGCGCATCAGCAGGGTTTTCGTTTGCCAATACAGCAAGACGCCTTCCACGGATCGACTTAAGGAAGATTGTGTAATCAGCTCCCTCACGTACTTTTTCGCTCATCGGTACAACCAATAGACCATTTCTTACATTTCGAGCACTTACTTCTTGTGTAAACAGTGTGTTGTTACGTGCATCTTTCAAAGATATTCTTCCTACAAAGTCACCATCGATGTGTTGTATTTGGTAAGAGATCTGCTCAAGATTACCTGTCGCACATGCTGTAAATGTTTGACCGATTGTTTCACCACTTGTAGCGATACGGCCAGTGCTGGCAGACACCTCAGTGTTACATAGACCATTCGCAGACTTTTCATAAGCAATGCCAGTGTCATCGTTTGTTTCACCTGCACGTCCTTCATCATTAGAAAGGCCGGTTGCTTCAACTGTTTTAAAACCAAATTCTCCAACTAACTTTCCACGGTGAGGTGATCCGTCAATTGTAAGTGTTCCCATAGGACCATGCTGAGCACGAAGGCTAAGCTCATATCCACTGTCAGCACTTACATTAAGGATATAATTAAGGCCAGACTTCACACGCGTTTCCATAGGGAGGACAACTTGTCCATCTACGACCTGTCCGTGCTTAAAGCGTGCAATGTCGAGTACCAAACCATTCATAGATCGAACTTCAACAGTGTAAGTGCCGCGATCATTTAATGCTTTAACGTCTAAGGTGACTTCCATTAATTTTCCGTCAGTACAAGCTGAGAAAATTTGAGTGGCAGTAGAACCGTTTAATAAAATTGTTTGGTTTGCATCCTTGACTTTATAAGAGCAGTCATATGCTGAAGTAGTGCCTTCTAATCCGTTAGTAAGCGCAGAAGCGTCCTGAGCTAGGAGGTTACCAGTAGTAAAAACTGCGAGAGCAGCGAGGGTTGAGTAAAACTTATTCATAATATTGAGATTGATAGGGTTATAAAAAAAAGATTCACTCCCTTTTACTCTTGTCGATCCAAATAAGTTTCATTTTTTGTAAAAATAAAACGCAATATCTAGCTAAGTGCTTGGCTTAAAGTGCTTTACGAATTAAAAAAAAACATGTAAAATTTTATCGTATCGCTCATTATGTACTGTTTGGCCTGTCTCTTCTGCGATACAGAGCTGAATCAGAAGGGCCCCCTAACGATTCCTTTGTTGGATTCACGAATGAAGTCCAGTACGAAGTCTTTGTCCTCACATACAGGGAATTCAGCATCAGCAACTTTCAGGGCTTGGCTCATATTTACATTTTGAACGTAAAGCGTTCTATAAATATCTTCAATGCGTGTGATTCTATCTTGCTCAAATCCTCTTCTCCTAAGTCCTATTGAATTGACGCCTATATATGCCAATGGTTCTCTGGCAGCTTTGATATAAGGTGGGATGTTCTTTCTCACCAGAGATCCCCCAGCGACAAATGCGTGCTTTCCAATTCTGATAAATTGCTGAATGCCTACCATCCCCTCTACGATAACCCAGTCATCAATGGTGACGTGGCCAGCAACATTTACAGCGTTTGCCAAAACAACCCGGTCTCCTATCTGTACATCATGCGCTAAATGGACATATGCCATAATCAAGCAATCATTGCCCACAGTGGTTTTAAGTCTATCTGAAGTCGCTCTGTGAATGGTCACACACTCTCTAATTGTCGTGCGATTTCCAATCTCTACAGTCGTGTTTTCATCTTTGAACTTAAGATCTTGTGGTTCAGCACCAATGACTGCCCCAGGAAATATCTTACAATCTGTACCAATCGTCGTGCTTTCTAAGATTGTGACATTTGGCCCTATGTATGTTCTCGCCCCTATTGTGACGTTAGGGCCTATGTATGAAAACGGTTCAACAACGACACCTTCGCCTAATGAGGCGTGTTCGTGAATGAATGCTTGTGGGCTTATTTTAGTTGTCATAGGGATTTGAGGATGTTAAAATAGTTCTCTACTTTTCAGCGGGTGCCCTGTCCTTGATCACTTGAGCGAGGAGTATGGCTTGAGACACCAAAGTGCCTCTCACATATCCTTTCCCTTGCATATGAACTAATCCTCTTCTTATAGGTGATATCAATTTGAGGTGGAATACAATTGAATCCCCTGGCATTACTTTTTGTTTAAACCGGACTTCATCAATTTTTAAAAAGTATGTAGACCAAAATTCAGGGTCTTCAACATTTGAAAGTGCGAAGACGCCACCTACTTGTGCCATCGCTTCTACTTGAAGTACGCCAGGCATCACAGGGTTATCTGGGAAGTGGCCCTGAAAAAAAGGTTCATTCATGGTCACATTTTTAACGCCTGTAATACTTTGGTCATCCATTTCAAGAATTCTATCTACCAATAGGAATGGATAGCGATGTGGTAGCAGTTTAGAAATTTGATTTACATCTAGAATTGAATCTTTATCTGTTCTTAGATCGGGTAAATCTTCAAGTTCAAGTATTTGTTTGTCAAGCGCTTTGGCAAATTCCACATTTGCTTCATGTCCGGGACGTGCCGCAAGCACATGACCATATATATAACAACCTGTCAGTGCAATGTCACCAAGTATATCGAGTAGCTTATGTCTTGCGGGTTCATTAGAGAAGTGTAACGGAGATGTACTCACAACACCTGCCTCATCTTCGACCACTCCCAGTTCTTTTCGCCCCATCGTGTCAGCAATGGATTGCAATTCCGTTTTTGAGTAGGGCCTTTCTGCAAGAACGATTGCGTTACCTACATCACCTCCCTTTATCAGCCCTTTGTCCGCCAATTCTTTAAGCTCCTTCATAAAGACAAACGTCCTGCTCGGTGCAATTTCTTTAGTAAAATCACTGAGCTTTTCAAGTCTAGCATGTTGTGTTCCTAGAACAGGACTGTTGTAATCGACCATGACTGTGAGACGGAACTCATCTTCTTTGAGCGGCACGAGTAACATTTCGACATTGTTCTCTTTGTCTGTATAACTTATGTTTTTTCTAACCTTAAAGAATCTTCTGTCTGCCTCTAACTCGGTGGTGCCGACCTCTTCAATGCCTTTGGTAAATGCCAGTGCACTGCCATCTATAATCGGGACTTCCTGTGCGTCCAGTTGAATTAAAGCATTGTCAACACCGGCTGCGTATAATGCCGCGAGTATATGTTCCGTTGTATTTATGACGACACCGCTTTGAGAAAGTGATGTGCATCTAAATGTAGAAATGACATTTTTTGTGCAGGCTTTAACAATGGGATGGCCTTCAAGATCGATACGTTGGAATTTATATCCATGATTTGCCTCTGCCGGTTGCACTGTTAAAGTACACATTTTTCCAGTATGCAGTCCAACACCCTTAAAGGTCATTGTACTTTTAAGTGAGTGCTGCTTAGTTGAATGAATCATGTATTTTCTTTTTCTTTAATACGCTCAGCCCGAACAAGCTTACGAAGCGCTATTTGGAACCTCTGGAATGCTTTGATGGGCATGGCGGGATTCCCTTGATATGTACCATTTGAATGCAGTAAGCTCGCAGAGACACCAGACTTTGCTGCTATTCTTGATCCATTTGCTATTTTAAGATGCCCGCCAATTCCCACTTGTCCTCCAATTAAACAGTGTGAGCCGATTGTCGTTGAGCCAGCGATTCCAGTTTGGGCCGCGATGACTGTTTTTTCACCGATGACCACATTGTGTGCGACCTGAATAAGGTTATCTAGCTTGCAGCCATTTCGGATAATTGTAGAACCCAGTGTGGCTCTGTCCAAAGTGCATAAAGCCCCTATATCGCAGTTGTCTTCAATCACCACATTTCCCGTTTGTGGGATTTTTGCATAGGACCCATCATCTTTTGGCGCAAATCCGAAACCATCAGATCCAACGATCGTACCGCCTTGTATTGTACAACAGTTGCCTACAATGCAACGGTCTAGAATTCTCACGCCTGAATGAAACATGGCGTCTGCACCTATCGTGACATCTCGTCCTATATATACGTTTGCACGAAGTTCCGATCTAGATCCGATTACAGCACCTTTGTCTATGACGACTCCAGGGCCTATGGCGCATCCCTTTCCTATGGTTGCATCAGGGTGGATGATCGCTGATGAGTGAACGCCTTCATCTCTCTTTAAAATGTTGTCATACGCATCAAGCAAAGTTGCAAATGCCCTGTATGGATCTTCAACCTTCACCAACGTGATCCCTGCTGGCAACTCTTGCTTTGGTTTAAAGTCGATTTTAACCACAACTACAGTAGCGCTACATGAGTAAACGAATTTTTCGTACTCCATGTTTGCGAGAAAAGTCACTGACCCTGGGCCAGCGGATTCTATTTTGCCGAGCCTACGAACTCTCGCTTCTGGATTCCCAGAAACAGACCCTTCTAATAGTATCGCTAATTCTGCAGCAGTTTGTTCCATAATTAAGGCAAATATATTTATTAGCAGCTTGTTAATTCATATCTCTCACGGAATTGCTCCCACAAGATTGTGAACTCTTCGCGTTCCCAGGTAAAGCACCAATCTGCATCACCGGGATTGCGTAACAACACGTCTTTAACGTTGCCATTTGTGTTTTTCTTGTCTTTGCACATTTTAAGCCAAATCTCTTCTGAACCCCACATTTTCTCAGGGTATCCAATGATGTCGATAATCCACTTGATTAATTCTTTGGCCAAGGTATTATTAAATCCCATTTTTCTTACTGAAACTTCAAGTGTGAATACAATCCCCCAAGCGACAGCAATGCCGTGCTTAATTTCTGATCCGTTAGAAGAATCTAACGCAAGACTTTCAATGGCATGACCGATGGTATGTCCCAGATTTAAGATTGCGCGCTCGCCATTTTCTTTGACATCTCTTCGCACAATACCTTCTTTTATATTTCCAGAATCTATGATGAGTGGGGTTAGGCTTGCAAGATTGGGTTCTGTGTTTTTAAATTGTTCAAGATGCGATCCGCCTTTAAGAAGCGCATGTTTAAGCATTTCCCCCCACCCACTCTTAACCTCATCTTTTGGTAAGCTGTTCAACCAATTGAAATCGATTCCTATCAGTTTTGGCTGATGAAATGTTCCAATCTGATTTTTCAGTATCCCTAAATTACTTTCGAGATTAATGCCATTCTTTCCGCCAATTGCAGCATCTACCATACCTGTCACTGTCGTGGGAAGAATGATAAGATCAATTCCTCGTTTGTATGTGCTGGCTGCATAGCCTCCTAAATCGCTTATTGTCCCCCCCCCCAAACAAATAACCACACTTTTTCTATCTGCCCCCACGGCATCTAATTCATTGTAAATTTTAATAAGATGTTGGTGCGTTTTAATTTGTTCCCCACCCTTAATCTTATGCAGGTGTGTCTTGTTCTTGATTTTACAAACCTTCATGATATCCTTTGAATAGCTGTCCGGTAAATTGCTGTCCGCAAGCAAAAACACGAGAGATTTTCCTCGAATGTGACTTTTCAGCTCATTCCTCCAAGATGTCGATCTAACACTCATCATATTGTTTCCCAATTATTCTAACAAAGTAAACACAACTAAGTTTTTTAAGTGACTATGTGGCTAATAAATCAAAACTTTCAAGTTGGCTCGGAAACAATCATTAAAAAAGCCCCGTCACAAATGTGCGGGGCTTTTTTTCTTGGTGGTACTACCGGGATTCGAACCTGGGACACACGGATTTTCAGTCCGTTGCTCTACCAACTGAGCTATAGTACCGAATAAGAGACGGCAAATATAGTGGTTTACTCTTTAGTAAAAGTGAATAGTATGAAAAAATAAATCTTGAATTCTTTGCAGGTTAGATAGGAATAGAAGTCTGTCACATGTTTTTCATTTGCAGTATTTTCTATTAATCCATGTGATTTTTTTGGTAACATGTGTCCTTTGCGATTAGGAACAAAACATACAGGGTCACAGAAAACCTTCAAATTTGTGTGTTATTGTGAAATTTCTCTTTCGACGAAAAAGTACATTTAACGGATTAGCTGAGTATAATCTCTCCTTAATGTCAAATAAATAGGAATTGCATTTTTTATGTAATATATTAGCGCCGTTAATTGCTTAACTATTGAATCATAAACCAAACTGTTTTCCAATGCGTAGACTTTTATCCTTTTTTTCTTTGTCGCTTTTTCTGGTGTTTACAGCGCAAGCACAATTTCTTTCTCCAGGCGTTTTTGATACTGCACCCGATGGTTACTGGGTTGGTATAGAGGAAGTTGTTTCTCATACAGATGGTGAATTAGATGGTTTAACGACCTACAGAGTCTATCTTCATTGCTTAAATTCAGGGGATTATTTATCTTCTGTTTCAGGTTCTGTTCTGAATCCACTTGAGCTTACGACGACAACATCGTGGTATCAAAGCCCAGTTGGTCATCATTTCGCTACAACAATCAACCCCGCGTTTTTCGAAGGATTTCCAGCTTTGGAATATGACAGTTGGTTGACCATTGGTGCAGAAAACAGCACAGAAGGGATATCGTTAAGCCAAGCGATAGGTGATTTTGATCCTTTCGAAATTTTTGAAGCGGGAAACAGCATCCTTATTGACGACCCTACCGGTTCTGCTTGGTTCGTTCCATTTCCTGGAGCTGAATCTTCAGATTTACCTTCTTTTGCCGGTGATGATCTTAAAATTTTACTTGCGCAGTTAACGACAGATGGTGATGTTTCAGGCCAAATGCAATTTCAGGTATTTATGAACTCAGATCAAGGTCAAGAGTGGCGTGATCTTCTCCCTATTTTATATAGTAATCCCAATGGATGTACAGATGCTATGGCCTGTAACTTCAATCCAGACGCAACAATTAATGATGGGTCTTGTGAAGGCATCCCTGATGGAGATTGTGACTGCGACGGAAACGTAATTGATGAGTGTGGCACATGTGGCGGATCAGGTATCCCAGAGGGAGACTGTGACTGTGACGGAAACGTCCTCGACGCGTGTGGAGTTTGTGGCGGATCAGGTATCCCAGAGGGAGACTGTGACTGTGACGGAAACGTATTAGACGAGTGTGGTACATGTGGCGGATCAGGTATCCCAGAAGGGGACTGTGATTGTGACGGAAACATACTCGATGAGTGTGGCACATGTGGCGGATCAGGTATCCCAGAGGGGGACTGTGACTGTGACGGAAACGTATTAGACGAGTGTGGCACATGTGGCGGAGCAGGTATCCCAGAAGGAGACTGTGACTGCGACGGAAACGTCCTCGACGAGTGTGGCACTTGTGGCGGATCAGGTATCCCAGAAGGAGACTGTGACTGCGACGGAAACGTCCTCGACGAGTGTGGTACATGTGGCGGATCAGGTATCCCAGAGGGAGACTGTGACTGCGACGGAAACGTCCTCGACGAGTGTGGTACTTGTGGCGGAGCAGGTATCCCAGAGGGAGACTGTGACTGCGACGGAAACGTATTAGACGAGTGTGGCACATGTGGCGGAGCAGGTATCCCAGAAGGAGACTGTGACTGCGATGGAAACGTCCTCGACGAGTGTGGCATATGTGGCGGAGCAGGCATCCCAGAGGGAGATTGTGACTGTGACGGAAACGTCCTCGACGAGTGTGGCATATGTGGCGGAGCAGGTATCCCAGAGGGAGACTGTGACTGTGACGGAAACGTCCTCGATGAGTGTGGTACATGTGGCGGATCAGGTATCCCAGAGGGAGAATGTGATTGCGAC
>CAJQPF010000143.1 GCA_905480095.1 uncultured Flavobacteriales bacterium | reverse complement strand
TCAAGTTGAATTGGGTAATGGATGGCGGGGGTTTACTTGTGGACGACCGCGTGGTGCTGTTGAGTTCCAAATTCCCTCCGCCCGACCCGTCCATGTTGGACGTGTTTCAGGGGAAACATGTCTTAACAATTCCTGTAAGTTCCAATGAATTCACGGGGCACTTGGATGGACTGTGCCGCCTGTATGGTCGGAAATTTTTGTACCATGATTACGCGAAAGTGGACATCTCGAATTGGCAAGAGATTTCTGACAAAATGACGAAATGGGGGTACGAGCCGATTGAAATTCCGAGTGCCGTGATCGAGGGTCAGGATGACTCTGCTCAGGGGGTGTATCTCAATTATGTGATCGTTGGGGAAAAAGCACTTGTTCCAGTCTCCGATGAGGTGGACACTGCACAACAGCGTCGCGCTTTGGCGGCATTGCAAAAAGCCCTTGAATTGGAGTTGGTAGAGATTCCCGCCGACGAGTGTGCCCGTGAAGGTGGTGCCTTGCATTGTGTGATGTGGGTGAATCTAAGAGGTACCTTGAATCCCAAAACATCAGTATGAAAGTCGTCTTTTTTCACGGATTGAAAAGTGAGGGGCTCGACAAAAAGGAGGAGTCTAAACAAGCACCGCTATTTTTTTAAAGTTTTTCCAACAAGCTTTTTACTGCAGCTTCATAAGCCTCTGGATCGTTTACCCTAGTGTATGGGCTTATGCAAGGAAGACTGGAACGCCCTTCTTCATCGGCAGCGTTATAAAATGACCGCAATCTAATAGCTTCCTCCCCAAATGGGAAAAAATGAGGATTATTATTTGTGGCTAGCCAAGCAACAATAATCCCGTCTTGTAATAATAGATGTGTTGAGTAAAATATGTCACCTGAACATTCTTCTTTTTCAAAATTGCGATCTAATTCTTCACCGTCAAAATAAACAGAATGTAGAATGTTAAAGTCACCAAAATCTGAACCAAACCAAATAGTGTCAATGCCGGGTTGTACATAAAATCGAAGATCATTAGAGTAATCTTCATTAATACTTTTTTTGTCAATAGGGAAATCTCCTTCGGCATAAAAATATAAACTCTCTGACCTAACGCTAACTACAGAAAGGCCTTCTTTTGGAATTTTAAGAATATTACCCCTATCCCATTCTTCATCCTCCTTCCAATCAAACACTACCTTAGTGGCTTTGTTATTTGCTCCATAATCATTTATGTTCCAGTTATCAGTTGAAAGTTCTTCAGAATCTTCGTTTAATTCACTTTCATAAGTAATCATGCCCTGTTTATGATAATGTTCGTTAACATCCATAAGTTCATTTAAGAAAGATGAGCCTTGAAAAGAATTAAATCCATATGACATTTCTTTAAAAAGACTTTCATTTTGAAGTAATGACTTTAGTAGTTCTGTTTTATCACCAGTTAAACATCCTATCGAAACTTCAACCCCATGATTTTGAATGCCAGGATAACTGCTACTATCAAAGTTTCTTGCAACAACTACTTTTTCTTTTTCCATTTTATTTGATTTTTTTAATGAAGTACAAATAAATTTAAAAACATGTTTGCTTATAAACTTAGTGTTAACCTGAACACTTACAACTCAAAAATTAAATTTTTGAGAAAATAAGTTACTCAGAAAATAAGTTATAGCTTGTTGATTTTGAGCCTTCATTGATTCAAATGAAGAAGGGTAAAAAAAAATGGATGGTGTCAAGACCCTATGCTTTTCCTGAGGACTTGAAAAATAAGGATGTTACTACCGCTACGGATGTTTATGCTTTTGATTGTTTTAAGAAGTGGTTTATTGGAGTTTGAGTTGTGGTTGTCTACGTTAGAATCGCCTGATTCAGGTACATAAAAAACGATATGAAAATAACTTATGTAGACCTAGACGGTGTTGTCGCAGATTTCGAAAAAGGTAGGCGTGAGCACCCGTTATCAGATGTGACGCCCTACAAAGGAAGACCCGATAAATTGCCAGGGGTTTACGAGAATTTAACTCCCATAAAAGGGGCCGTTGATGCCGTGAATTTTTTGCTAAATGACCCCAATTTTGATGTTTATTTCTTGTCCACTGCTCCATGGGATAATCCAGAAGCTTGGACCCATAAAAGGTTATGGATAGCTAAATATTTTGATGAAAAACGTATACGTAAGCGACTGATTTTAAGTCATCACAAACATCTGTTAATAGGGGATTATTTAATTGACGATAGACGATTTAACGGTGCATCAGAGTTTCAAGGTATTTGGTTGAAATTTGGATCAGATGAATATCCTAATTGGGATGTGACATTAAAATATCTTCTGAAGGCGTGAGGGTGGTGCGCTGCATTGCGTGATTTGGGATGATCAAAGGGCTTTGGGTTCAACGCCCTGCTTGGGGGGGGGATAAATGTTGAAATCACCTGAATTTTGTTTTAGATGATACGCAACATATATTTCATTTATGAAGATTCAACAATTCTCGAATGACGTATCTCTCGTTTACGAGGATACAGCGCTGGTGTTGAAGCAAGGATCGGAAGTTCTCGTCATGAATTGGAGCTGGTAAATCTGGTTTGTGGTTAGTGATGAAAATATTAAAGAAGTTTTAAAATTTATAGCTAAAGACATGGGTGACTTCTATGAGGTATTAGGCGATGCGGCTGATGATGTTCCACCGGCCTATGTCTTTTCGCTCACGGACTACAGTCCGAAGCGAAAGGATGCATTAAAAAAATCCTTGGCCATTGCCAACACAGAGGAAGAAGCTCTTCAATTGTTTGAATCTGAATTAGCTGACAAGGTTAAAAAAGGATGGCAACCCGCATGAAAAGGCGTCATACCGTTGAAGAACAAGCACGGTTAGTGCGGAGCTATGTGGACTACCACATGGATTACGAAGAATCCATTCTTGCAGCCTTGGAGTCTCAATGGGTTGAACGAGGAGGGGGCTTAGAACGCGTGGAGTTTTATAGATCCTTGCCCCGTGTTCAAGCTCCTTCAGCCCAAGATGCTCTCGAGCTTGTGAAGCACTACAGCGAGCAAAGTCAAATGCAGTGCGAACGCATGGTGTCAATGTTGAGTGACCGCGTTACCCTCGATGTAACCGAACTCCAAGGAAGCATTGTAAATCAAGAAGCAGCCCTTGATTCATTTCGTAATGAGCTGCTCTCGATGCTTCATGAACGTGAAACGGATGCTATTTTCTCTTTTGACTGGAAAAACATGACGTTTGCATATCACGGAGAAACAAGTACAATGGAAATGCAAAAGAGGGATTCAGATTTGAACCTTAAGTTGAACATCAATGGCTAAGACCTACACTGTAAGGCTTGCCTTTTTTCATGGACTCGAGAGTGATGGTCCAGGAGCAAAGGGAGCTTACCTCAAATCCATCTCAGCGGAACTGTTCGCTCCTCGGATTGACTATCGGAATCCTTCGGAAGTCAATCGACTGTGGCAAGAAGCCATAGCATTCAAACCAGATGTGGTCTTGGGGTCGAGCATGGGAGGATGGTTCGCATTGCATTTGAGTGCATCCCTTGATGTTCCCGCAGTGCTTGTGAATCCCGCATTGGTTGGCCGATCGTTTGATCCTATTTCGCTAGAATTGAGTGACAACCGTCCTCATGCGCATGTCTTGATTGGGAAGTTGGATGAACAAATTTCAGGAGACTCATCCTTGGAGTGGATGACTCAACGAGGCATTCAGCCTCACGTAGATTGGATTGAAGAAGGGCACCGTGTTTCTTCTGAGGCCTTTGAGCAATTTAGTAGCCAGGCACTTTACACGATTTCCAAGGCGAAACGGTACGACCGCTCTGAATTCTCGGAGCAATTGCATTCGCAATTAAAGCTTGGGCCATTGGAGCAATCTCTCGCCCATGCCGTAATGCATAAGTTTTATACCAAAGATGCCATCTGTACTTACAGCGGTGGAGTGTTGCCTCGCGGACAATCTTTTGCACAACGTCGCTGGACAGATGAATTGAATCTCATTGAGGCTCAGCTGAATAAGGTTCAACAAAACGCTCTTGATTCACAGGTTCAATTGAAAGGCTTTAGAGAACAATTGGAATTGATGGCGAGTGATCCTGATTGGGCTGATCCACGGGTTCGCAAAAAAATGAGTGACACATTGCAGGACATCACAAGAATCGGATCGGTTTCAGGATCAGCTTTACCTTTTGGCAGAAAAACTTTAATCCCTCGCACAACTCCAATCATCTACCATGATATTTTGACTTTTTTCAATGAGCAAATTCAGTATGCACACGTGAAAAGTAAGTCAGATATTGACGTGGATTCGGCTGTGATTGAAGCCAAGCGGCAAGCGTTCAATGTCGACTTCAACGCTTCAAATGCTCCGAATTATCAATCTTTTCGACGTGTGAGTTGGATGGCGATACCGAAGCACATCAATGGGAAATCCTCATACGCGGTCACTGCCTCAGTTGGAATACCTTATCCGAGAGATAGATCACGTCACTTGCATTATTGGTCCGCTCTTGGGGACGGAACTTGGAAATTTGAGTACTCTGAGACAGGAAAGCTGGGCAAGGTTTAGGTCCAAGGTTATTTGAAAAACGAGCAGATGAAACATAAGCCTAAGTACCTCACCAAGTCTCGGTTCAAATTAGCCTTGGAGTGTCCAACACGCGTGCGCTTTGCTCTTGACCATGCTCACTACGCCAATCAGAAGTCCGAAAATCCTTTTCTCCTTGCTTTGGCAGATGGGGGCTTTCAAGTGGGTGAAATGGCAAAACTGCATTATCCCTTGGGCAAAGATTGCAAAGCCAAGGACAATGAGGTTGCATTGGAGGAAACCAATCGCTGGATTGAGGAAGGCGAGTCTGTAATCTTCGAGGCAGCTCTGAAATCGGGATTCAAGTATATCCGTGTCGATATTTTGGAAATCACGGATACCGAAATTCGGGTCATCGAAGTCAAATCAAAATCAGTAAAAGGGTCAGGCAGCGAACAGATGTTTGGGAAGCGAGGCAAAATTGACTCGACCTGGAGGCCTTATCTCGAAGATGTTGCCTTCCAGGTGTGTGTGACGCGCGAGTATTTCAGCAGCAGAGGAATCAATCTTCCGGTTAGGGGTTTTTTGATGTGTCCCGATAAGACAAAAAAATCGAGCATTGATGGTCTTCATGAGCATTTTGTCATTCGTCGAGACCATCGTGGTCGTGCTTTTTGTGAAGTGAATTCGGAATTGACCATTTCGATGCTTGGTGAATCCATGATGTCTGTTGTGGATGCAAATCTTGGGGTCGAAGCCGTAATTTCCGATACGGAAAGCTATGGAAAAGAGGGATGGGAATGCACCACTTTCGAGGGGGCTATTCATTGGTTAGAAGACCTCTTGAAAATGAATGACCGAGGTCTAAAAATGCCCTATCTACCTGTAGGTCACCATTGTGCATCGTGTTCGTTCACTACACCGAATGAGTTGAATGCCGAGGGAAAGATTTCTGGGAGAAGGGAGTGTTTTGAGCGGAGCATGCAATGGGATCAGGTCGAATTCGAAAAACCAAAAGTTTGGGATGTATGGAATCTTCGCTCTAAACGGGCAATCATTGGTGAAGGAAGATGGTTCATGCATGAAATGACCGAAGATGATTTCAAGCAGGATTTGACCGATCCGACGGAATTATCAGATCAGGACGAACTTTCACCAGCTCAAAGGCAGTGGATTCAAATCAGTGCATCTAGAGGAGATTTTCAGGATGTATACCTCGATGCTGAAGGGCTAGAAAAGAAGATTTCAAAGTTTAATTGGCCGCTCCATTTTATAGATTTTGAAACCACTGCGCCTGCGATTCCTTTTTACAAAGGCTACGTGCCTTACCAAGGTGTTAGCTTTCAGTTTTCGCATCATGTCTTGCACGAAGATGGGACATTGAAGCATGCAGGACAATTCCTAGGTCCCGGACTTGGAAACGATCCTACCTATGAGTTTGTGGAAGCATTGTATGGGGAATTATCTCAAGACGACGGTTCTGTTTTCATGTATTCTGATCACGAGAACAAATACCTCAATTACGCCCATTCGCTGCTTCGAGCATCGAGTCCATTTGATGAAGTAAAGACGAAAAAATTGTTGGCTTTTTTGGAGTCCCTGACTTGGCCTTCAGGCGTAAATATGGGATTGTGGGATGCGGGAGATCGCGTCATGATTGACATGGTAAAATTGGTTAGAAGTCATTTTTGGCATCCAGACATGTCTGGCTCAAACTCAATAAAAGCTGTTCTTCCCGCGGTCCTTAATGCAAGTAAGGAATTACAAGTTAAGTACATGAAGCCTATCTATGGGACAAGTGCAATGCCCAGTCTCAACAGGAGTGAAGGTTATTCATGGATCGTTCGCAAGTCAGATGGAAAGGTTGAAGATCCTTATGCATTGCTTCCGAAAATTGGTCAAGACAGCTTGGGGGAAGATTTGTTGACCATCGAGAGGTTATACGCGGAGGACAAAGTTGGAAATGGAGGCGCGGCGATGACAGCATGGTCGTTCATGCAATTTGCCCAAATGGCGGACGAGGAGCGGCGGGAGCTTTTGGAAGCGTTGAAACATTACTGTGAACTTGATACAATCGCTATGGCCTTCATTATGGAGTATTTCTTAATTGAAATAAGCAAGCAACAAAAACAGGAGAGTTCGTACTAATTTCTTTTCTAGTTCTGAGGATGATGCGGTTGTTTAGTCTTGAGACAACAACCTTCCATAACCTTTACAAAACGAATAAAATACTGACACGCCCGCAAGGCCCGCATTCACGGTGAGCGTCGAAACATAAAATCCGCTTTTTTTTTAATTCAAGTTGGGAAGTGAAATAACACTTAACGCTATTCCAAAGTCAATTTGCCACTCACAGCTTGGTGCCAGGAAAAAAACATTTCGAAAATTCGATTGCGTATGGGAAGCGGTCCCGTTGATGCTGAATGGATGATGAAACGGTCCAAGTTTACTTTCAACCAATTAGTTCAGGCAGTCCAATAAGGGTGCAACGGTCATGAGGTTTTCGCATCGGTACTGAGCCGATG
>CAJQPF010000142.1 GCA_905480095.1 uncultured Flavobacteriales bacterium | reverse complement strand
CACAATACACACGGCCCTTGCCGAATGAGGTTTTCAAGTTAATGAAGAGAGCATTGCCTGGTCCGTTTACGTTTATTTTGGAGTCTGGGGGGAATGTCCCAAAGCTATTCCGAAGTTCAAAAAAGACCATAGGAATACGGGTTCCAGACAACAATATCGCCCGTGCCATCATGCTCGAAATAGGCAAACCACTGATTGTCTCATCTGTTCACGATGAAGACCACGTTCTTGAATACACGACAGACCCCGAGCTCATCGACGAACGTCAAGGTCATGCTGTGGATGCCGTAATCAATGGGGGGTACGGAGAACTGTACGCATCTACAATTATAGATTGCACATCTGGCATACCCGAAATAATAAGAGAAGGCCGAGGCGATGTGAGCGGATTAATCTAATCTCTGGCTTTCGCTTCTAACATTGGAACAAACGCGGCAACGCCGTGATCCTTCTTATTAAACTCCGACTCTCCGACTCTGTCAATGGTAAGCATGCGTTGTGTTTCACCCTCGCCTACTGGAATCACCAATCTTCCACCTATCGCAAGTTGACTTAAAAGCGCCTTGGGCACAAATGGTGCGCCACAGGTGACGATAATCCCAGCGTAAGGGGCAAACACTTCTTTCCCTTTATATCCATCTCCATAATAAAGTGTAGGAGCATACCCCATTTTTTTCAACAAAGGTCCAGAGAGGTCATGAAGATCTTTCTGCCTTTCTATTGAATACACTTTCATTCCAAGCTCACAAAGCACAGCACATTGATACCCTGAACCAGTGCCTATTTCGAGCACTTTGTCACCTGATTTACACTGAAGCAGTTCCGTTTGCTGCGCGACGGTTTGTGGCTGAGATATGGTTTGACCTGAAGCAATCGGAAACGCCTTATTTGTATACGCAAATTGCTCAAAAGAGGAATCTAAAAAAAAATGGCGTGGCACATTTCCAATGGCAGATAAGATGTCCTCATTGCAAATATCCAAAGCTCGGAGTTGTTCCACCAACTTCTTGCGAAGCCCTTTATGCCTGTAATTATCCTCTGATTTCACAACAGAAAGATAATGCACTGCCATTTTAAATTGTGAATAGTTTGTGGGAATTCTCAATAATCAATTTGTTGAAAAGCCCCCTAATTTTATCACATGAAAAAGCATTGGTTTAATTGTAAGGTGAGTTATATGAAACCCGACTCAGAGGGGACGGAAACTAAGAAAACGGAGCAATTTGTGCTTGATGCATACACCTACACCGAAGCGGAAACACGCATGGTTGAGGTTCTTGAAAGCGAAGGAATTCGACCCTTTGAAATCACCCAAATCACAAAGACAACACTGATCGAAGTGATTCGGTTTGCAGAATGTGACAAGTGGTTCCGTGTTAAAATATCCCTCTCGACTGTGGATGAATCGAAGGGGGTGGAAAAGGAAGCAAATCAATACATTCTTATCTCTGCAACAGATGTTAGAGACGCCTACGACAAAGCATCTGGACATATGAATGCCGTGAAAGTGGGATACATTATTCCTTCAGTTGTATACCAAAAAATCTCTGAAGTATTCCCCCTAGAAGAATGGACTCCCGCTACAACATCAATGATCGGCGAGGATTCAAATCCGCAAGAAGTCGTCGACGTGCAAACTGGCGAAATTATCGCCTAGCGAAAAACAACGCAGAAAAAAATTAACGGAAGAGGTTGATTGTACCTGTGAATGGAACCATACCATCACAAGAGAATTCCGTGATGACGCCATTCTGGTCTGTGATGAGCTCATCACCTTCATTACACGGGATTTCAAGTACGTAATAGTACACACCGACTTCTGCGCCGTCTATCCCTGGATCCCATCCTCCTGTATTTCCGAAATCTATGCTCGTGTACACAAGCGTCCCCCATCTGTTGTAGATGTAACAAGCCACCCCATCAAAGGCCTCAAGTCCTTCTACTCTCCATGTATTGTTTCCACCAGTATTAAGGTTGTCTGGCGTAAAAACATTTGGGATTGTGATTTCACAGGTCTCAATCTCGATGGAAGCTTCACTGGTGCAAGTCAGTCCCGACGTCGCATAGCTCACAGTCACTGTAAACACCTCAGTATTCTCTAGCAAATCAATCGTAGGACTTTGAATAGATGCATCATCCAAGTAGCTTGGTGGTGTCCAATCAAAATCACAGTCATCAGCATTCACATCGCCTACGTTAGCCATTAAGGTGACTGGCGAACCACAAAATTGTGTTTGGTTTGCAGTCACTGTAGGAATCGTCCCCACAACTGTCACATCTACATTTCGTTCGTAGTAACAACCAAAGTCATTCTGTGCTCTGTATGTGTATGACTCAACACCGATAAGGTCCGGAGAAATTGTGACTACATTGCAATCACCCCCGTCATCAATAATTGACGGCCCTTCCCAATACGTAGAATCACATTCAGGTCCAAAAGTTGGCGTAAAAGTCACTGCCTCTGGGTAAAGCTCGGGCGCAAATTCAATCGACCAATCGAAAATAAAGCCGTTATCAGAAGCAAAGAGATCACATACTTCTATTTCCCATGAGCCATTCAGTGGACAGCCGTTTAAGTTTGTAAAAGGCTGAACTGATTCATAAGCACCAGATGGAAGCGTTCCTCCAGCGTTTTCAACCCAAGTATTATTTGGTCCCGCATTTGGCTCCCAATAGTAATCCCAACCTGTCCCCGGAGTTAAATCGGCGTCGTTGTCTATAGGAACGCCTAGATACGTGCCATTTCCACCTTGCTGGTGCACAAGAAGACTTTGACCATTAGGACAAATAAACGTGATGGTTATATCCCCCATATAACTGTGCTCAAAATTGATGAATGCATTAACAATATCGACGTTAGCATCATTTACAACTGCCCCTGGGTTAAAGCTGGTAAAAGTAAGCTGGCTTGAAAAACATCCAGACTGATCATCTGGAATGAATAACCCACCTCCGAAATCAACAGAAGGTTCAGCATTGTACAACACACCCACAACAGCTCCTGTCAAGTCGATTTCATCCCCCACGCACATCGTTACATCTGAAGATGTACCTGAAAAGTCTGGATTTGTCGAAACCAAGATTTGATAATCCAGAATGTTGTTGTTTTGGCAATCATTGTCGTCGGTAAGCTCAAGATTCATAGTATACAAACCTGGTTCCGAATAGGAATGTGACACAATTGGACCTGACTCAGAATCCAAAGTTCCATCCCCCAAATCCCATACCCAACTGACAAGCTCCTGACCATCCGCAACAGTCGATGAGGTCGCTTCAAGATAAACGGGTTCATTCAAACACGCATAATGAGGCTGAAGTTCTGTGGGGTTGACAATCGCAAAAGGACGGTCACAGGGGAAACCGCAAGAAGCATACGCTCCGAAATTTCCAAAACTTCCTGGCCCTGAAGTAAATTCTACGGTGATACAACCAGTGACGTTGTCCACGCCTGAGAAAACGTCTTGCCCTTGAAGCTCATCTCCTGAATATGTTCCGATAAGTGGGGCTGTGTTGTCATCCCCATCATACAATGTGATTGATGACGCCGCATCTAAGTCGAAAACGACCCAATAAAAATTGAGGACGGTTTCTGGAGCTTCTGGACACCAAGTCATGGTTTCATTTTCATTGGCTCCATAATCTGCAGCGCTCAAACCTGAATCAACAATAGCTCCTTCGCATGAAGTATACGAATCAGAAGATGCAATACTGATTTCTTGAGCGTTGACTTGAATGAAAGCAGTGCTTGCTACAAGTGAAAGGACAAATAATAATTTCCTCATGATTATTTATTCTTTGTTGTAAGGTTATAATTAATCAGGAAGCGTTCGTAAACTTTATTGAAGGTATCCTCAGATGACACCACGACATAACTTCCATCTTCTAAAGAGAAAAATTGTGCCTCAGGCTGAGGTGTGACTCCCGCCATTAAAAGGCGTTCAGCAATTCCATCACCTGTACTGGGAAGTTCTTGGGAAATTTGACTGGATTTTAACTCCGGACTTTGATGCCAGCCATAAGCGGCAAAACAACAAAGTTCAGCAGCAGTATCAGTATCTAAGCGCTCCTGACCAAAAACCTTAGCAACGACTTCGCTTCCAGGAAAGTCTGCTTGAGCAGAAAGGTTTGGCACCAAAATCATGAGCAGTAAAAGGCTCGAAAACACAGAGAATATTTGTTTCATAATGCAGGTAATGAATACGCAATATAATCAACTAAAGCCGGACATTGAAAAGGAATAAATTAATTCTATCAAAAGTTTTTTGCAGAATAGAGATTCTGACTATCTTTGCCCCCCCAAAAGGGGAATATGACTTGGTAGCTCAGCTGGTTAGAGCATCTCACTTTTAATGAGAGGGTCCTGGGTTCGAGTCCCAGCCAGGTCACTGTAAAAACGCATCGCCCAGGTGCTGAAATTGGTAGACAGGCATGGTTGAGGGCCATGTGTCCGTTAGGGCGTGCGGGTTCGACTCCCGCTCTGGGCACCTAGACGAGTTGCAAGAAGCAGCTCGTTTTTTTATTACACCTTTCTCGGCATCTATTTATATCTTTGGCTTGTGCTAAAACAGTTATTCCCGATACTTTCTTGGCTGCCTCGATATTCAAAAAAGTATTTCTTCCATGATCTTTCCGCCGGAATTACAGTCGGCATACTCCTTATCCCACAGGGGATGGCATATGCACTTATTGCGGGACTGCCTATAGAGTATGGACTGTATGCATCTTTGATCCCTCAAATCATTTACGCGTTAACAGGAACATCCCGACAGCTTTCTGTCGGACCAGTCGCCATGGACTCACTCCTCGTCGCAGTGGGCTTAAGTGCCATCGCTGCAATAGGCTCGGACAGATACGTCGAATTGGCCATAGGGCTTGCATTAATGATTGGGGGCATTCAATTGTTGCTGGGTTTTCTTAGAGCAGGGTTTGTCGTAAATTTCTTGTCTCGCCCCATTATAAGTGGATTTACATCTGCAGCTGCATTCATTATAGGACTGAACCAAATATCAAATCTTTTAGGCATAGAGATTCCGAGACACAGTCAAATTCAAAATTTCTTTTTTTCTGCTAGGCATACAATTACAGACATACACTTTGCAACGTTCGCAATAGGCATCGTGTCCATTGCCCTTTTCTTTCTTGTATCGAAATACCGAAATAAAATAAAGATTCCAGCAGCACTTATCGTTGTGGCACTTGGAATTATCACCGTATTCGGCTTGGAGCTGGAGCAAACTGGAGTCGCGATTGTTGGTTCTGTCCCTGCAGGACTCCCTACGTTTCAAATGCCTACATTAAATCACTCTGGTTTTTTAGAATTGCTTCCAATAGCCATAACGCTCGCATTGGTTTCTTTTGTGGAAGCATATTCTATTGCAAAAGCGCTAGAAGAAAAACACGGATATAAAATTAATCCCAATCAGGAACTAAGAGCCTTGGGGGTCTCAAATATAATCGGCTCGCTGTTCCTGTCATACCCCACTACAGGCGGCTTCTCTCGCTCGGCAGTCAACGACAAAGCTGGGGCCGTAACGCCAATGGCATCATTAGTCGCTGCCTTATTAATCGCCATTTCATTGCTCTTTCTAACGCCCCTATTTTACTACCTACCGAAAGCAGTTTTGTCGGCCATCATTATTGTATCCGTGATCGGTTTGATTGATGTCAAACTCCCTGTTAAACTTTGGAAGAGTCACAAGGTTGAAGCAGGACTCCTCGTTGTGACATTTATAGTCACTGCAACCGTGGGCATGATTGAAGGCATCGCATCGGGTGTGGGGTTATCAATTGTTGTTTTGGTCTACAAGCAGATGCGGCCACATTTTGCTGAACTCGGAGAAATCGCAGGTATTTACCGAAATATTAATCGGTTTCCAGAAACCAAAATCAAACCCGGCGTATTGATCGTCCGATTTGATGCTGCGTTGCATTTTGCAAATCATCGATTCATGGTGGCCTCATTAGAAGATCAAATCACTCAGAGAACTGATAAAATCCAGACCATCATTTTGTGTGCCGAATCAATTGGATACATTGACGCGTCAGGCATTACAGCCCTTGAAAACATCATCGATGATTTGGAAGAACGAGGAACGAGCTTCCGCCTAGCTGCCGCGATAGGCCCCGTAAGAGATGTCATTGAATCATCCAAACTCATTACACGGATCGGCAAAACAAGGTGTTTCACAAGCATTGAAAAGGCCGTTGAAGACATTTACAAACCAGGATCTATTGATGCGGATTTAAAGAGAATTGCCACTCAAGTAGACCATCGCGAGTTAGACGACAATGAATAATGTAGATTATGGAAATTAAACAGATATACACAGGCTGCCTTGCGCAAGGCTCATATTACGTGAAATGTGGTGGGGAAGCTGTCATCATAGATCCGCTGAGGGAAGTACAGCATTACATTGATCTGGCTGAAAAAGACAATGTGAAAATAAAATACATTTTCGAAACACATTTCCATGCTGATTTCGTGTCGGGACATGTGACTTTGGCAGAAAAAACAGGCGCTGAAATTGTGTATGGCCCCACTGCACAAACAGCGTTCGAATCTATCAAAGCGACAGATGGGCAACGTTTTAAAGTAGGCAAATTAGAGATTGAAGTCTTACACACTCCTGGCCACACCATGGAAAGCGTCTGTTTTTTAGTGTATGACAAACATGGCAAGCAACACGCATTGTTTTCTGGAGACACTGTATTTCTTGGAGATGTCGGACGTCCTGATTTGGCCCAAAAGGCAGAAAACATGACGCAAGAAGATCTTGCAGGAATGCTCTTCGACAGCATTCAAAAAAAAATTATGCCTCTTAACGATGATGTGATTATTTATCCGGGACATGGCGCTGGATCTGCGTGCGGAAAGAACATGAGCAAAGAAACGGTTGGAACTGTCGGGCACGAAAAAGCAAACAACTATGCGCTAAGACCAGGCATGACACGGGAGGAGTTTGTCGACGAAGTGCTCGAGGGGCTGTTGCCGCCGCTTGAATATTTCGGATTTAACATCCAAATGAACAAGCAGGGCTATGTCTCTATTGATGAGGTGATCAAGAATGGAACAAACATGCTAGACCCTGATAGGTTTGAGATTGCTGCAAATGACACCGACGCTGTCATCCTCGATGTGAGACATGAATCGGAATTTGTAAAAGGATTCATTCCCCGTTCTATATTCATCGGATTAGATGGCGGGTTTGCACCATGGGTCGGTGCATTATTGGTGGATGTGAAGCAGCCCATTTTACTTGTCGTTGAAGAAGGTCTGGAGGAAGAGGCTGTCATCAGGCTATCCAGAGTTGGATTCGACAATGTCATCGGTATTCTTCAGGGTGGATTTAAGACATGGATTGATTCTGGCAAAGAGGTCGACCGCATAGAAACCATTAATGCAAGTCAACTAGAAGGGCTTGGCAAAGTTCCCATATTCGATGTCAGAAAGACTGGAGAGTACACGTCTGGACATATCGAAATTGCGAAATCAACACCACTGGACTTCATCAACGAATACATAAGCGCATTCCCCAACAAAGATGACTTTTATATTCATTGTGCTGGAGGCTATCGATCTGTAATCGCGAATTCTATCTTGAAAAAGCAAGGGATTCACAATGGAATCGATGTACTGGGTGGATACGACGAAATCACAAAAACAGAAATTCCTGTCACAGACAACGTATGCCCTTCAACATTAAAATAATGGGCTTAGAGACCTCGCATTTAATGACAGTACTGAGTTGCAAATGCCCCAGTTGTGGTGATGCAGGGCTTTTCGAGGTTTCTAATCCTTATAAACTCAGATCGTTCACAAAGATGCACAAAGTGTGCCCTAACTGTAATGCGGACTTTGTCAAAGAACCTGGATTTTATTTTGGCGCCTCATATGTAAGCTACGGCATCACAGTAGGCTTGTGGGTTGCGCTCCTGGTCGCATTAATAACCTTTGACGCTTTGCATTTAATTGAGTTTGGATTCCTAACGCATCCAGGCACATTTATCATCTGTGGCGTAAGTATGCTCTTGAGCCTTCTTCCTGTAATTTATAGGATCTCAAGGTCAATTTGGCTTTCGCTATTTACAAAACGTAGCATTAAGTAATTGAATTTATTTGACAAAAAAAAGGGCCCTCACGTTTGAGGTGCCCTTTTTAAACCAAATCGCCTGATTCTAGCGTCATTTAAGACGCGGTTAACCAAAACCTGAACCTATTTACGTGTCTCGTTCTTATTAGGTTACAAAAAATCTCATTTATTTTTGAAAAAAACACCAGACCTTTCTGTACACCCTATTAATACTAGGAATTTAATATTTCAGTTTGTATCCGAATACTCTCCTTATGAACTTGCTCCAATACAAGTTTTATGAATTCCTCTTCTAAACCCACATCCTCAGACCACACCCTTCTTGTTTTAATGATTTCTTTCCAACGCGCCAATTGAAGGACTGTAAGTCCATGTTCCTTTTTATAGTCACCTATCGCTCGAGCGACATTCATTCTTCCACTTAAAAGCTCAACAAGTTGCTCATCGATGGAATCCATTTTTATTCTTAGGTCTCGGATATCTGAAGCCTGTGACTGATCTAGATTAAGATCTCTGATTGTCAGATTCTCTAACAATTGAATTAAATCCGACGGCAACAACTGCTGGGCTGCATCGCTCAATGCTTCGCTGGGATTGTGATGCGTTTCTATCATTAAACCTGACATCCCTAGATCCATGGCCTTTTGAGACACCGATTGAATCAATTCTCGTTTGCCCGAGATATGACTTGGATCACAAAACAATTGTATGTCTGGCATTTCGGCTTTGAGGCCTATGGGGACTTCCCACATGGGGGCATTCCTGTATTTTTTCAAACCATAGCTTGAAAAGCCCCTGTGAAGGGCATACACTTCCCCTTTTGTCGAATGGCTCACCCTTTCTATCGCCCCCATCCAAAGCTTTAAGTCTGCGTGCATCGGATTTTTAACCAAAACTGGGGTACCTGTTCCTTTGAGTGCATCCGCGATGTTTTGGACAGCAAATGGACTTACAGTCGTTCGCGCTCCAATCCAAACCGCATCTAAACCATGCTTAAGCGCAAGCTCTACATGTTTGGCATCCGCTACTTCTGTCATCACAGGGAGCCCGACCTCTTTCTGAACGTCCACAAGCCATTTCAACCCCTCCTCACCTACGCCTTCAAAAGAATTAGGGCGTGTTCGCGGCTTCCACAATCCTGCTCGGAAATAATGCGCATGACCTTTCAGTGCATTTGCTACAGAAAGGACCTGAGTTCTTGACTCAGCACTACATGGGCCCGCAATGACGATAGGTCTGGTATGTTTCAAATTCTTAGTCACGTTGTGAAGTTATGAAGAGAAAGACTGAAGATGAACTAATTCTGCATACCCTCCATTTAATGCAATAAGTTCATCATGTGTGCCACTCTCCTGAATGCGCCCTTCAGAAAGCAGAACAATTCGATCTGCTTTTGACACTGTAGAGAGTCGATGCGCGATGACAAGAACTGTTCTGTTTTTCATGGCGGCATCTAACGCCTTTTGGACTTCGTGCTCAGAAGCCGCATCGAGCGCAGAAGTGGCTTCATCTAGAACGAGTATTGAAGGATTTCGGTAAAGTGCACGCGCAAGCGCCACCCTTTGCCTTTGTCCGCCTGAAAGACGCCCTCCACCATCGCCGACAGGTGTCTGAAGACCCTCAGGCATTTTGCTCGCAAACGCCATCACTTGAGCGGCCTCTGCGGATTGAATTAACCGCTCTTGATCCACTTCCTTTTCACCAAGGGAAATATTCGATGCAATCGTGCCGTGAAATAAAATCGACTCTTGGGTCACGACGCCTAATTTCTGACGCCATGATGACACGGGAATATCACGCAGGTCACGACCATCAATTTCAACTGCGCCCTCTGTTGGATCATCAAACCTGATGAGCAAGTTAGAAAGGGTCGTTTTACCAGACCCGGAAGCCCCGACAAGAGCGACAACTTCTCCTTTATTAATTTCTAGCGAGAGCGATGTAAGCACAGCTTGGTCACCATAGAAATAACTCACATTGTTAAACGAAACCCCCGCTTCAAGCTCCACAAAAGGAAGGGCGCCTTTACCTGCATTTGGCACAGGGTGAGAAACCACAAGCATGTCTTCCAATCGGTCTAGAGATGCCACACCTTTATTGATCCTAAACCAACCATCACTGAACGCTCGGGCAGGAGGAATAATCTGAGAAAAAACAACCAAGTATCCTATAAACCAGTCCCCAGTGAGACCCGTACTGCCATCTAGCACAATGTGACCTCCATAGCCGAGAAGGATTGCCATCACAGTTAATGAAATCACTTCACTGATGGGTGAACTAAGGTACTCGCGTCTATACATCTTACGCATCGCCTTAAAATGCTTTTGGTTGCGGGCATTAAATCGGTCTGAAAAGAACTTTTCTACCCCAAATGCCTTAATGATTCGAACACCACTTAACGTCTCATCCAGAATATTAACCAAAGATCCCAGTTCCTCTTTCCCTCTCTTTGCTGAATGCTTTAGTTTTTTTGCAATTCTACTTATGAGGATTCCACTGACGGGCAAAAACACCAATGCAAAAACAGTAAGCTCCCAGCTGAGTGCAAAGAGGGCAGAGATTGAAATCAACACAATAAGGGGCGATTTAAACATCACCTCTATTGACCCCACAATACTGACTTCAACTTCATTGAGGTCAACGGTAAGGCGACTTAAAACATCTCCCTTGCGTGCATCTGTAAACCACCCCATACTCATTCCTAATACACGGCCATACATTTTATCTCTCAAGTCTCTACTGACCCCCGTACGAATCGTCGCGAGACTATACATGGCAAGGTATGAGACCAAATTCTTCAGAACAGCCAATACCACCACGGCAATACACACCATGATTAAGGCATGAGAGTCTCCCTCTTGAAGAACATAGCCATCAAACCAAGCACCTATTTTACCAGGAATGTCATCCGCCAAAGGGACAACTTCAACCTTGGTAGGTGTGGATTTGCCAGAAAATAAAATGCGTAGAAATGGCACAACACTGAGGAACGAAAAAAGAGACAATACAGCACCAATTGCATTCAATACTGCGTTGGACACCAGGTTCCACCGGTAGGCTCTAAATAGAGGGAATAAAACAGATAATCGCTTCATGTTCAGTCTAACAGCAAATCACGATACCAACTCCTCCGAAAATCCGATGTAAGTCGAGGGTGTAATCTGCCTTAACTCATCTTTAACGGCATCGGATACATTTAAAGTATCTATAAAAGCACGCATCGAAGATGCATTGATCTTTTCGCCAGTTCGCGTTAGATTTTTTAAGGCCTCGTAGGGTTTGGGGTAGTTTTCACGACGAAGAATTGTTTGAATCCCTTCAGAGACTACAGCCCAGTTGTCTTCCAAAGCCGCTTCCAAGGCAGGTTTATTCAAAACCAGTTTGCCCAATCCTTTTAACAATGAGCGCAATGCGATGAGACCATGACTCATCGGAACACCAATATTACGAAGCACTGTAGAATCTGTTAAATCTCGTTGCATTCTGGAAATGGGCAGTTTTTCAGAAAAATGTCCTAAAACTGCGTTTGCCAACCCAAAGTTCCCTTCGCTGTTTTCGAAATCTATGGGATTTACCTTGTGAGGCATTGCTGAGGATCCGACTTCTCCCTCCACAATCCTTTGCTTGAAGTAATCCATAGATACATACGTCCAAATATCTTTGTCCAAATCCATCATCACAGTATTTGCACGCCTCATCGCATCACACCACGCTGCGAGGTGATCGTAATGCTCAATCTGAGTGGTGACCTTGCTCCGATAGAGCCCCAAATTCTCTTCGACAAACTTCGTCCCAAAGGCCGGCCAATCTATGTCTGGATAGGCGACTTTGTGGGCGTTAAATCCACCTGTTGCACCGCCAAATTTGGCTGCATAAACAGCATTTGAAATAGCGTCCCGTTGTATCTTAAGTCTGTTTTCAAAAACACTCACCTCCTTCCCCAAAGTCACAGGAGAAGCTGACTGGCCATGGGTCCTTGCAAGCATGGGAACAGATTTCCAATTGTTTGCCAGTCCACTTAATTTGGCGAGAACCTCATCAATTAAAGGCAAATACACCTCTTCTGTTGCCCGCTTGAGGGACAATGGAATGGCTGTGTTGTTGACGTCCTGAGAAGTCAAACCAAAGTGAACGAATTCACTCCACTGGCTCACCCCCAATTTTACCATCTCTTCCTTAATCCAATATTCAACCGCCTTCATATCATGGTTCGTTGTGGCCTCAAGATCTTTAATCCGTTGCGCATCTGCTTCAGAGAAATGAAGATACAGCCCCCTCATGTCTTCAAACTTTTCCTTGGGAAAACCATCGAGCTGAGGTAGCGGCAAACTCACTAAATCAATGAAGTACTTTACCTCCACCTCTACTCTATGCTTAATTAACCCAAACTCCGAAAGCAATGGCCCAAGGATATGAGTATGTCTGTGATATCGTCCGTCAACTGGAGAAATAGCATTCAAAGAAGAAAGCGGCATAGGGAAATATTATTCAGTTCTTATATCAAAAGACAAAGATACTACCTTAGACGCATGCAACTTCATACTATTCACAACGGTAATTTTAAATTGGACGGGGGAGCCATGTTCGGCGTTGTACCAAAAAAACTATGGTCAAGAACGAACCCTTCTGATGCAAATAACTTATGCCCTTGGGCGATGCGCTCATTGCTGATCGAAGACGGTGACAAATTAACATTAATAGATTGTGGATTGGGTGACAAACAAAGTGAGAAGTTCTTTGGTCATTACCACCCACACGGAGACGATTCATTGGACAAATCACTTTCAAAAGCTGGGTTTTCACGTGACGACATTACAGACGTTTTCCTCACCCACTTGCATTTCGATCATGTGGGTGGTGCCGTAGAATGGAATGACTCCCGAAACGGCTATCGTCCCGCTTTTAAAAATGCAACATTCTGGAGCAATGCAAGACACTGGAAATGGGCCACTGAACCAAACCCGCGCGAACGGGCTAGTTTCCTTTCTGAAAACATAAAACCGCTGCAAGAATCTGGACAGCTCAAGTTTGTAGATGCATCCGATGATGATCTGCGCATTAAAACAGGACTGGGTTTCGATGCATTTGTCGTGAACGGTCACACGGATGCTCAAATGTGCCCCATCATCAAATTAGGAGAAAAAACAATCGTCTTCATGGCCGATCTTCTTCCCTCAGTAGGACATATCCCGATACCTTATGTCATGGGATACGATACGCGTCCACTTTTAACACTCGAAGAACGCACTCGGATTTTTAACGAAGCCGCAAACAAAGGGTACCACCTTTTTTTAGAACACGATGCCGCACATGAAGTGTGTACTTTAACTCAAACAGAAAAAGGGCCTCGACTCGATCGCGTCATGAAGTTAAGTGAATTGGGGTAGAGACTATGCCTTCAGTCCTTTTCTAATCTCTCTCACCAGGCCAGGACCTCTGTATATAAAACCGCTATAAATCTGGACCAAAGCGGCTCCAGCATCCATTTTCTCTTGTGCAGAAGAGAGCGAATCTATGCCTCCCACACCAATGATAGGGAACGCACCAGAGGATTTTTGAGATAAGTAAGCGATGACTTCTGTAGAGCGAGAACACAGAGGTGCACCAGACACACCACCACTTCCTAAATCATCGATTGACTGGGTTTTCAAATGAGAACGTGATATGGTCGTGTTGGTTGCGATGACCCCATCCACCTTTTCCGAAATGACAATATCTATGACATCATCTAATTGTGAATCTGTCATATCGGGTGCAATCTTTAAGAAAACAGGTCTTCGCTTAGCATTTGGGGGGAGTTGCGCATCATTATTTCGCTTGACAACGGCCTTAAGTAATGCTGAAAGGGGCGCTTTATCCTGAAGCTCTCGCAGACCAGGCGTATTTGGGGAACTTACATTCACCACAAAATAATCTACATATGGATGGAGGGCGTCAAAACACGTAATGTAATCTGATGTTGCATTGTCATTAGAAGTGATCTTATTTCGACCTATGTTCCCCCCCACAATTAACCCATCAGGCCGTCTTTTAAGTCTTGAAACTGCGTCATTTACACCACCATTATTAAACCCCATACGATTGAGAAGAGCCGCATCTTTTTTTAAACGAAAAAGTCTTGGGCGGGTATTACCTGATTGGGCAATGGGCGTAAGTGTACCAACTTCTACATGACCGAAGCCAAGTACTTGAAGTTCTTTAAGGTATCGTGCGTCTTTGTCAAATCCGGCAGCGACACCTACCGAATTTGGAAACGCAATACCACATATGTTTACAGTCGAATCAGAGATGCCTGAGTTAAAGCATTGCTTTAACACCCAAGCCACCCCGGGAATCGCAATTGCAAAACGCAACATCTTCATAGAAAAGTGATGAGCTTTTTCCGGAGACAACAGGAATAACAGGGGTTTCAGGACATATTGATACATACAACGAAGGTAAGGACAAGGCAACGAACTGACCATTATTGTGGATAACCCTGTTAATAGCGATCATAAAAGTGAACGATAAATCATGATTTCTCAGTATTAACTTTGAATCCCAAGGATGATAAACAAGGGACTACTCAGCTGGCTTTCTAAAAAGAAGCTCAC
>CAJQPF010000141.1 GCA_905480095.1 uncultured Flavobacteriales bacterium | reverse complement strand
CCTCTTGTACGCGCTTCAAATGTACACGGAGTTTTTGGTATCATGATTTCATGCTTGTATGAACATCTAAACACCAGCAGAGTTTGCGTAAGGGGGTCACATCTACAAAGAAATCCACCTACGTTAGAAGCACCTACAAGAGGGAATGCTAAAGTCAGAGAAGAAACGTCAGGGATTTCAAGGATACGGTTTGTCCATTCTTCGAGTCAGATACCTTGTTCCCTGAATGTGTTCTTTGTGTTGTGTTTAGTTGTTTGGTGATTCTTCGAATCGAGGGATGTCTAAACGGTACCCTCTAACAGTATTATTGGAATCCCTTGAATAGCACAGACAACCTCATCCCAGGAACATGAGCTGTTAGGAGGCACATAAGCAACAGGTGGCATAAGACAGCTCAGCAGCACCGGGACACATTTGCCACAAACAACATCGAGCCAAACATAACACAGAAGTAGCAATAATCGAATAATACAAATCACAAACAAACACACATACATAACACTAACAACAACACATACCACAGACAACAGCTCTATAATTATATATATGTATATATAACATTATATATATACACACATATATGTATATATCGTCCCCAGGAGCGCCTGCTGAAGCACGAGGAGCAGGTGCTGCAGCAGAGGAGGGTCTACCAGGCCTATACTCTACTGTACTGTAATGTAATGTATTATGACATACTATAAGATGTTATATTTTACGATACTATACTACAACATACTAGACTATAATCTACTATAGTATAATATATTATACTACAATACATATACTATGTTATGTGTTAACCTGACATAACATACTATGAACTAATTAATATAGTATAATATGTCATGCGTACTGTACCAGGCCTCCATGGACATGTAACATAGTATAACACCATGAGCTAATTAATATGAACTAATTAATATGATACAAACTGCAATGTGTACTGTACCAGGCCTCCATGTACTAACATAATATAGTATTTGATTTAAATAAATAAATTATTGAATACATAAGATAAATAATAATATCATAGTAAATAAATATGTAAACAATTGAATAAATTGAAGAACCAGGTACTCCATATACTGTATTGTAGATTTCCATCTTTTCGGACCCAGACCCTGGCAAATCTTAGCCACTACCTATGACAAAAAACACGATTTCTGAGCAACCCAGACCCTGGCAAAAATCTTGTGAGCGGGAATCTCATGTACCAGGCCTCCATGAGCCGCGGCATGAGCCGCGAGGACCTGCTTGTTGTGTGTGTATGTATATATATGTATATATATATATATATATATATATAGTTATATATATATACACACATATGTATACATGTGTATATATATATATATATATATATACATATATATATATATATATAAAAACTAACTATACATATTGTATGCATGGATGCCTCGCCCGTCTTGCCTTGCCTGGCCTTGCCTTGCCCGTCTTGCCTTGCCCCTGCTTCGTCTTGCCCCTGCTTCGTCTGGCCTGGCCCTGCCCGGCCTGGCCTTGCCTTGCCTTGGTTTGCCTTGCCTTGGTTTGCCTGGCCTGGCCTTCCCGGCCTGCCCGGCCTGCCCGGCCTGCCCGGCCTGCCCGGCCTGCCCGGCCTGCCTGGCCTGCCCGGCCTGCCCGGCCTGCCCGGCCTGCCCGGCCTGCCCGGCCTGCCCGGCCTGCCCGGCCTGCCCGGCCTGCCCGGCATGCCCGGCCTGCCCGGCCTGCCCGGCCTGCCCGCCCGATAGGTACAAAGTGGCGCAATCGCGGCGCGATAGCGTCGCGGCGCGCAGGTCACACCGTTCGCCGGTATGTTATTATTAGTGTTAGTATTATTATGAGTGAAATATGTTTATAATTATAATTATTATTAGTAGTAGTAGCAGTAGCAGTAGCAGTAGCAGTAGCTGTAGCATTATTTGCATGAATTGCATGATTTGTGTTATTCATATTATGTATGCTATCTGTATTATTTGTATTATTATCATTATTAGTATTATTTTGCCCCCTTCAGGAGCTCAGGCAGCACGCGCAGGCCAAGTACAGAGACTTCTGCGAAGTCACGATCAGCGCCCGCCGCGACGTCGGCCTGGGGGAATACACCCAATCTCCCCATGGGCCTGGGAATTCCATCCCTTAAACTTAAGATTATGCTCGAGTAAAACCCTCTGAACTCCATAATCTTAGTGCGGAGACTTCTCCGAAGTCACTACGCAAGCCCGCCGCGACGTCGCCCTGGGGAATACTCGTAAGTGCACAAGTAAGGGCAATATGACGACAGGGCATAGTGTTGAATCACAGGAGTTCCCTACAAAAGAGCCTATGTCCTGTCGTCATATGCCCTTACTTATGTAGCTCTGACATACGCTCGCTCATAGGGTGGGCTAACAACAATCATTTCGACAACCTACCTTTCAGAAATTCGCTTGAAACGAAGAGCAACACTTGAAATCGGAATGTGACGTTCGTTGATGTTTATCATTGTTATCATTATTATCATCATTATTATTAGTATTATCATTATTAATATTATTATCATGATGATTATTATTATTATCATGATTATCTTTATTATCATTTTTGCGTGTGTTGTTGAAGCGTAGGTTTTTGAAATGAAAGTATAACCCGCACATGCATAGTAGGCAGTCAAGGCGAGAGAACGCAGTCACGTCTAGGCGATTGATGAATGGCCGCTCCACGCGCAGATCAAGACAGACAGAGGGCGGAAGCGGGAGAGAGAGAATACAGGGGATGCACCCCAAGGGGGGGGGGGGGACAACTGTGTCATTTCTGGTGTGTCGATTTCTGGCGTGTATTGGTGCGTTGGTGTGTTGGCGTGTTGGCGTGCGTCAGCTCGTTTGACTGGACAGGTCTGGTGCCGCAACACACCAGCACACCCAGTCTGCTGTAGCGTCTTGACAACTCGTCAAATGGGGCTCACGAACATTGAGATCGACCTCAACTCGTGGAGAGAGAGAGAGAGAGAGAGAGAGCGAGAGAGAGACACCAAAGTAATTCATTATGTCATTAAGTACTTAGTGAGTTCATTAAGTAATGAACACTTCATCAATAATACACGATAAATAATGAACTAATTACTTGATTAAGACATAACACATGGATATGTAATTGATTAATTCATTAATAACTGGACAGGTCTGGCTCACGCTGCTGCAGCGGAACCAGACGAGGGAGATGATCAAGGCCGCGCGCGCCGCAGCCTTCGGGCGACACTGATGCCGTAATAATGATCATCATAATCATACTAACAATCATAATAATAGTAATATTAATAATGATCATAATACGATACTACTTATTGTTACTATTAACACAAGCACTAACCCCCACTCTTGATTAGAAAACCCCCCCCCCACTTTATGCCAAACCGAATTAAGAAACCCCCCCGGAAAGAAGAGGTTCTAAATTTGAAATTTGTAAATCTGAGGACCATTAAATCTTTGGAAATTTTGAGGACCAAAAAGTGATCGATTGTACACATACTCTTATATTCAAAAGTGACATTTTTGAGCCCCGGAGACCGGGGACCCTTTTGGGCACCCCTCAAAGCTTAA
>CAJQPF010000140.1 GCA_905480095.1 uncultured Flavobacteriales bacterium | reverse complement strand
AGAGAAAATCTTGAACAATGTACGGTCGTCATAGAACCTGATTATTTTTCTTCTGAAACAACTTGGAGTTTGACGGATGAGAATGGAGACTTTGTCATGGGAGGGGGGCCTTATGACAATGATGATCAAATAAGTATATATCGCAGAAGTACGTGTCTTGAGGACGGGTGCTACACGTTTACTGTTTTCGATGCCTTTGGCGATGGTCTGAATTACGGTGGGGGATATCAAGTGCTTAATAACAATGGGGATATTTTGGCCTCTGGATCGGGGAATTTCGGCGATTCAGTCACTCACCCCATTTGTGCGGGTCCTGTACCTGGATGCATGTATTCGTTCGCTGCAAATTTTAATCCTACCGCAACCTATGACGACGGTTCTTGTTATCTGTCAGGTTGCATGGATCCATTGGCCTGTAATTTTCTCCCTGAAGCAACGACAGACGATGGGACCTGTATTTACGCAAGTTTTGAATGTGCCGGAGATTTAGACAATGATGGCTATCATTCAATAAGTGACCTTTTGATATTCCTGTCAATTATAGGCACTTTCTGCAACTAAATTATTTATGTTAGTGGATAAGTGCCAATGACTTACTCAGCGTCTGGGCAATTCCTTTGCAATATTTGTAAAGTGAGCAAGTGCGATGTAGAATGAACTACAAAGTGACTTGGAACAACATTAACCATGCTAAGTTTTCTAAGTAAACCCCTCTTATTTTCATTCGTTTTTTTCGTTTATGCGACCCAGATATTGGCCCAAACTTCTGAGCCATTGTTAAGCTTTTCATCTTTTCCAGACGATATCATTTTGAGTTGCAATGATGGGATGCCTTCTGAAATAGAATACCCTGTTGTTGCGCTTGACACCTTAGGCACATCCTGTGACGGCATCCAGACCCTCAACTATCAAGATTTAACAGTTCCAGGTGAATGTTCCAATACCCATATAGTCCAAAGAACGTGGTCAGCTGAGATCTGTGGAGAAACAATATCTTCATTACAGTCGTTCACATTTGCTGACACCACCCCCCCAGTAATCATAAGTCCTATTGATGGGGCTCATGTATGTGAGACCGACCTTGTCAATATATACCCGGCAGCTCAAGATGATTGTCAGTTTGGCGTTTCATTAAATTTTGAAGACACCGAATCCGTACCATGCGAAGGTGTGATCTTAAGAACCTATGACATTTCCGTATCAGACAACTGTGGAAATACAACCATTGAATCTCGCTCAATTTACATTCACGATCAAGCGTCTCCTACATTTTCAAGCGTCCCCCCAAGCCTAACCTTGTCATGTGCAGATGCTGTAATTCTTGAATCAGCGACATATGATTGTGACATGGGAATGACTTATAGTGAAGGTGGTGAGGTAACTTACCCCAATTGTTCTGGGTCTTTTGTTCAAACCCAGACGTACTCATTGACAGATGCATGCGGCGCCACAGCAAATGCCTCCAGAGTCATCACAGTTGAGGATAACATTCCGCCCGTTCTTGAGATCCCTGAAGATCTCGCTCTGAGTTGTCCTGAGGTCCCTGTCTTAGCATTGGCGACAGCATTTGATGTATGTACAAATGAAACCCTTGCTGTTGTCGAAATGATTGATACGGTGGTCTCAAATTGCGGTTTGATGACGCTTGTGAGAACTTTTTCCGCAACGGATGCGTGTGGAAATACAGCTTCAGGGCAACAAACAATTACAGTATCCGATACAACCGCTCCTGTTTTTTCTTTCATACCATCTGATGACGAGTTCGATTGTGCGGATGCAATACCCTCAGATGAAGCGCTTGGTTATGCGACAGCTACGGATGAATGTAGTGAGGTTTTAATCACGCTTAATGAAGTGATTACAGAGGGTGATTGTCCTTTGAGTTATTTAAGAGAACGCGTATTTACGGCAGTAGATGGATGTGGCAATTCCGAATCTGCCACACAGCGTATCTCTGTCTCGGACATCACAGCGCCTCAAATTGTATTAAGTGCGGACACAGTATTTGCCGAATGTGGTGACGACCTTGTAAACGATCCACCAGAGATTACGGATGACTGTAGTGATTTCACAGTGACATCTTCAATTTCATATTTACCCGAAGGCACCTGTTTGGGCCAAGCAATATCAACCTTTACCTATGTAGCTACCGACGTATGCGGAAATTCGAGTACAGCCACGAAAACGGTCATTGTCACAGATAACATTGCGCCTGTTTTCTCATCATTCCCAGCGGATACTGTACTTTCATGTGATGTTGAGCTCACGTTGGAGTTGCCCGAGTTCGATGATGCGTGTTCAACCGCTTCTATGAGTGAAACGCTGACAGAAGTGTCGGGGGATTGTCCAGGAGAGAGAAATGTAACCCGCACTTTTACAGTTTCTGATCCATGTGGAAATACCGACACACGGATTCAATCGATTGCTTTCATTGATACAACACCGCCGACCTTTGCAATTGTTCCACCAGAATTTCTGGAAGTGTATTGGCTCGATGGCGACACGATTCCATTGCCTGTGACTGACATTATTGATGCTTGCGATCCAAACGCTATGTTGACGATGGATGAATCTTCATCCATCGATGAGAGTGAAGGGGCCGATTTGGCCCAAACCATTATACGTACTTATTTGGCGACAGATGGCTGTGAGAACGAAACAACGTTAACATCTACGATTGTGTATTATCCCCAAATAATTCAGGGTTGTACTGATTCTGCAGCGTGTAATTATAATCCTGATGCAAATCAGGACAATGGGTGCTTTTACAATGACATGTTCGGTCTCTGCAATGGCGACAATACACTACAGGGTGCTATTGATGCGACAGTTGCTGCAGCTGTAGAAGGTGGTTCAAATGTGCTTGTCGTTCCTGCTGGAACCTTCAGCCCGGTATCTATATCCTCTTCAATTGTATTGCAAGCCGATCCTGGAGCCGTTATTGATGCAACAGGACATTTGAACGGGATCTCTATTACAGGTCATTCTGTGACCGTTGACGGGTTTTCGATAATCGGAGATGACAACACCGTTTCTGGAATAGAGATTTTATCAGGAGCTGACAATGCTACTGTTAGAAACTGTGATATTTCAGGAATGGCATTGGCAAATCCTGTAAACGGCTCACCATTAAGTTATGGCGTGCTTTGTTATCAGAACAATTCAGAAGTCACACCTGTCACAGGCACTATGATTGAAGGGAATACATTTCATGACATCTCTGGTGCTGCAATCTCTCTTTCTACAAATGGGGCCACTTCGACTCAGATTTCAGGCAATACCTTTTCAAACATCACACCAGTCTATTTTGAGGGTGAATTTATAAGTATTGGTATTCAAGCTGCTTCGACCACGGATTTAAGTGTATTTGACAATGCATTCGATATGGTTATTGGGGCCACGAGTGTGCTGCTGTCAAATGCAGTTGACATCTATGACAATACATATTCAAGTGTTTCAGCACTGCATATTGAAACCACCACTGACAATGCCACATTTTCGAGTCTTGCATATTGGGCGAGGGCAGAAGTGAACATTCCAGGAAACACAAATGTTCTCAAAGTTTATTTCGCAAATTTAGATGGTGAAATCTCGAATCCTGGTGCTTTCACCTTTGCAAATGACGGAACAGAAGTCGTTGACAGCAATGGAGAAACTTATGTACAGGATTGTCATGGGGTCTGGGATGGTTCAGGAATATTGACGGACTGTGGTTGTGACATCTTTGATGAGGACTTGGATGGGGTGTGTCCAGATGACGAGGTGGAAGGTTGTACTGATGTTGCAGCATGTAATTACGATCCTTTAGCGACAGAAGAAGACAACAGCTGTATTGAAGACCCAGTAGGTTTTGATTGCAATGGTGAACTCACGCCAAACGAATTCTGTGGGACAGGGACTGTATGGAATGCGGAGTCGGGAGTATGTGAAGTGGTCTTTTTAGGTCCAGCGTGTTACTTCGATACAAATGCCAATGGCAGTGTTGATTCAGCAGATCTCTTGACGCTTCTTGCAGCTTATGGATTAAACTGTGAGTGAAAATATTGCGCATAAAAAAGCCCCAACAGCAAATGTTGGGGCTTTTTTTTAAGTTTTTTTCTTAGAAAGAACGGCGCTTTTCGCGCTGCTCGCTTTCGTTGCAACGGATCGGACGACCCATTACATCTTTGCCTTCAAGCGCCTCAATGGCAGCTTGCCCCTCCTCAGAGTTAGGCATTTCAACAAAGCCAAACCCGCGTGAGCGTCCAGTTTCGCGATCGTGTATTACTCTAGCGCTATCAACAGTGCCGTGAGCCTCAAATGTTTCTTGCAAAGCAACGTCATCAACGCCCCAAGCAAGGTTTCCTACAAAAATATTCACAATGAAAAATAATTAAAAATGCGGGGCAAAGATAGTGAACGAGACGCCCCGTAAAGAATATTTGTGGATTGATTCGAAATTATTATTCCTAACGTTCGATTAATTCACCGTGTAAATCCACATTGGTGGAAAATTCCAGCCCACAAAACATGACTTTTTGAATGGGAATTGTTTGTAGTGCTTTTTCATTAAAAAGGGAAAGTATGTAAACCACCTCATGCACGTGCCTCCCTCTGTAAGCTTTTGCAAGGTTGAATAAAGCGGTTTTTTAACGTCTTCAGGCAATGTGAAAGGAAGACCACTGATCACCAAGTCTACTTGGCTTATGTGACGTTCATTAAGTAAGTCTTCTAGGCAGGATGCACTGCAGTTCACAACTTCAAAACGATGGTCATATTTTTTTTGAAGAGGCGCAATAAACTCCTTTTCAAGTTCGATGAGCAATATTTTACAGTTAGAAGGAAGTTGTTCAGCAAGAATATCAGTCATCACGCCTGTTCCTGGTCCCAATTCGATGACATATTTCATGGCCTTTAAATCCAGTCCATTTACCATTCCTTGTGCTGCACGCTTAGAGCTAGGTATTATTGAGGCATTAATCTTAGGTTGCCTCATAAATATTTTTAGAAATCTAAAGGTGCTCATGTCACGCGCTATTTCTGTCCTACTTGCGGTTTATTTGATGTTCCTTCTTGTTGTTCCAATTTACGCAATTTTTCGATGGCTTCTTCTGAGAGGAAAAACTCGGGATGAGGCGGCTCAATGCCATCCAATCGATAGAGCATTTCTGCCAATTGCAATGCCCCGATTTGTTTTGCCAAAATCTCTTTGTTTTCATCCAACAGAAACAACTTCGGTGTGGAGAATACGTCAAATGTGGTTCGGAAATTGAGAGATTGTAAGTCCGTAATTCCAGCATTTATCAGTTTGACAGCACTGTCTTGAGCATTGATTTGAGGGTTGTCACTGACATGTGTCCAATCCATGTAATTTGTGGTTTCCAAATACTCTACCCATGGTTCTGGCTCAAAATCATTTCCAATGGCATAAATTTCAAGTCCTTTTTCATGCCACTCTTCATACACTCTTTGCAAAATGGGCATTTCTTTTTTACAGTGGCCACATGTGCTTTCCCAAACCACCATGACCGTATATCTGGCATCAATGTCATGCAGTGACTCCCATGTCGTCCCATCAAGTCCAGGCAGCGTGATGTCATGTGCCACATTCCCGCAAATTGAATACTTTAATGCCTCAGCACGATCAATGATCTTTTTAAGTTGTTCGTCATTTAGCCATTTGACTTGCCCTGTCTTGTAGTATTCATTGACGAGTTCCACGAACACCTTGTCCATACACATGACTTTTGATGATTCACTTTCAAAGGTCATATGATGTAAGATGTACTTGAACATGTCGTCATTCCCTTTCACTTGCGTGAGGAGTTTTTTAGCCTCAAAAAACAAGGTGTCAGGATCTGGCGGTATAACCTGACCCCACCATCTTTCCACCATTTGATGGAAACTTCCATCTCTGACCATACGAGAATCAGAGAAATCGACTCTGTCCCAGTAATGATTGCGGTACCACATATAATTCCAAAGCCTTGTGTCATCAATGTGATCTGGTGCATTTGGGATTTTAGGGTCCCGAAGCATCCCGAGGTATTTTCCAAAAAGGTAGTCTCTGGGATCGTCAATAATTGCATCTTGATATTCAATGACTTCTGAATTCATTAAGACCATTGCATTCTTTGCAATCTCAATTTGTAGGGGGCTAGACGTTGAGTCGTTGAGAATGGCATCATGAGGGGCACGTTCTTCTCGTTTCGTGTTCAGGTAACTCAAATAGTCATAAAAAACGATGTTTTCCTCACTTTGAATGACAACCATGTCACCTTGTGGATTTGATTTGGTGGTTCGGAATTCCATGGGTTCATTCACAAGCATGACATCGAAAAACACTGGTCCCGGAAGGACAACAGCATATTTCCCACATTCATTAAACGCTTTGCCTTTAAACGTAAAATGGCCATCAGTATCTGCAACTGTTGTATCACTGTAGTACAGTTTTGACCCATAGTAGTTTGCCAAATAAACAGTATCATTGGACAGTCCAGTGACAGTGACATCGACGTTGAATGGCGATTGACCTAAAAGATGGCTTGTCATTATAAAAGACAATGCCATAAACAGTATATTAATTCTGAGATTCATTCTTATTGATTGTGGTATAAATTAGAAGCTCCTAGTAAACGCAATTTACTACGGACCGATTAAAACAACACTTTACCCATGTGCATAATTCGTACCACTTTCACACATCTTGGATTAAATGGACATTTAAACGGTGACATACATTCTGTTCCGAAGGGGATGGTGAAAAGAGGTTGTGTTGTTTTTGCACATGGCTACAAAGGATTTAAGGATTGGGGCGCATGGGAGATGATGGGGGATATGTTTGCTGAAGAAGGGTGGGAGTTTTTGAGATTTAATTTCAGCCACAACGGTCATGTTCTTCCTGATTTGAATCAATGCAGTGATGAGTTGGCGTGGGGTAAAAACACATATTCAAAAGAAAAATCAGATTTAGAGGAAATCATATTGAATGCTTCCGAATCTTGTAAGCCAAATGAGAAAATCATTGTCATAGGTCACAGCAGAGGAGGAGGAATTGCTGCTTTGGCCGCGGCAAATAGCCATGTGGACGGTGTTGTTTTGCTCGCATCGGTCAGTGATTTTGCACGAAGGTTTCCGGTGGGAGATCAATTAGAAGCATGGCGTAAAACAGATCGTTTGGAGGTTGTAAATGGACGGACCCAACAAGTGCTTTCTCATTCATTCTCCTTTTTTAAAGATTTCACTATGAATGCGGATGCATTGAATATTGAAAGCGCTGTTCGGTCTCTTAAAGTCCCTCTGCTGGCCGTTCATGGGGACTCTGACAAAGCAGTAAGTGATGTTGAGGGCAGGGAGCTGGCTGGCTGGGCCACTCAAGGTCAATTCGTGTCCATCCCTGATACGGGACATACGTTTGGGACATCTCATCCCTGGACTGACGAGTCCTTGCCGTCACCCGCATTAAAGGCTATGAGTCACATTGTTAATTTTATAAATAACGTGTCACATTGAATGCAAAAAGGGCCACTTCAATTGAAGTAGCCCTTTTGAAAATATAATGTTGAATCACGTTTCGATCTCACCTTTGGCAGGTGCTTCGATCATCAATTCAATTAATGATTCACTACAAGCTTGCGCATTGTTTTGTTCCCATTTGATGAAACCTCGACCAGGTAAATGCCGTTGTCCAAATTGAGGTCGATACGTTGACCAGAGATAAGATTTGAAGTCACAATTTCTTTAACAACTTGGCCGTTTAATGCCATAATGCGAACAATGCCGTTTACAACGTTGCTTGAAATATTAATGTAATCATTTGCTGGGTTAGGTCCGAAGGCTATATCGAGGTTTGGTACCTCAGCGATTCCATTCAAAACTTCGTCTGTTTCAACAACGACCACATCGTCGATGTAGTATAGTCCAGCGGTATTGCCATCTCCAAATCCAAATAAATTAAGACCTCCGATAATTCCATCAAAAGCAAAATTTGCAATGTACTCTCCGCCAATGAAAACTTCAGCACGGTCATTGTCAGGATCCATTCTTAGAGATATAGAAGTCCATTCGTCCAAGTTGTATGTACCGAATGCGATGTCCACTTGGTCTATGCTTAGTTGGATCGTACCATTGCCAGAAAACACCATGTCAAAAGCCCATAGAATACCAGGCGTCATTTCTTCTTGAACATTCATATAAGCGGAGCTTCCTGATGGAACGTATATGTTGTAACTCACTTCGTAAGCACTTTCAAGTCCGATTGGTAGGTAAACGTCCATAGGGCCGCCTGCCAAAGTGCCAAATATTTTTAAAGATTGTGTTCCTGAATTTGCTTGCTCATCGCTTACTTGACCGTCTTCGTCGGTTCCTGTAGCTCCGGTCCATGTTGTCCAAACTGAACTAGCGACACCGATGTAGTCACCTACTTGGTATGATTCGAAGTCTTCTTCTAGCAAAGGCGTTTGACCGAAAGCACTGCCAAAAATTAATAGAGCACAAGGGAGTAAAAATTGTTTCATAGAAAGGATTTAGAATGTAATATAGTCAATTAAGGGCACAAATTAATAAATTTGAGTTGAATTTGTGTGAATAATAAAAGTAAAATGGTTGTGACGGGAAATTTGAGGAAAATGAAAACGGTGGCTGCTCCAAGCTCAGGACAGACCATTTCTTACCAAATGGAGCTTACAGATGTTCTTGAAAAACAACCTTCTTTTGAGATAAACAGTTGGGTAGGCCAACGAGTGAGATGGAAGTACCATGGTGTTGTGCATTGTGTCGTTTCTGGAGTTGAGATGGAAAGCGCATACAGAATGGGCATGAGTAAGAAGGCCTTTTTTGAATCGCCGATCTCGTGTCCTTCAATTATCAACCCTGAACTTAGTACCATTCATACAGGCGTATCCCTTAGAGATCGTGAATTCGAAGAACGGTATCACAATGTTCCCCACGTGGTGTATTTAAGCCGAACAAACAAGCTTAAAGTGGGTGTTACAGGATTCGGGCGCGAACAATTTAGATGGAACGATCAGGGTGCAGTAGAGGCGATGACACTTTGCGTGACACCGTACAGGCAGCTCGCGGGGGAAATAGAGGTCGCACTTAAAGCGCACCTCAATGATAAAACCCATTGGTTGGGCATGCTTAAAGATGTTCAAAGAGATCCTGAGGAACTTCTCGAATTAAAAGACCATTGCTTTGATTTGCTCGGCGGTGCTCATTCCCAATATGAACCGTTTTTTTCAGACGACGATACCATTGCTGCAATTCATTATCCCGTAGAAAAATACCCTGTCAAGATTAAATCAGTTAAACTTGCGACAAGCCCTGAGGGTGAAGGTGTTTTGGTGGGGATTAAAGGTCAGTACTTGATGTTTGAAGATGGTCGCGTCTTAAATGTTCGTGCGCATGAAGGCGCAAGAGTGACGCTAGAAATAGGTTGAGCTCAGTTTAAAGTAGGGTCTGACGGTGCTTCAGCAATGTGAGCGTATTCAGGCCCCATGCCATTTATTAAACGTTTCCAAAATTCATCGTTTTCACCTTCTGTAGACATTATTTCTTTTGATGATGCGCGTGTGATAAACCAGGAATGAGATCGTATTTCGTCAGACAGTTGGTTGTCAGACCATCCTGAGTAGCCAATAAAGAATCGGAAAGAGGTAAAGCCCGCTTTGATTTTATCTTTAAGCGTCTCAAATTCACCTCCCAAATACACACCGTCAATGATTTCATTACCGCCCTCTATTTCTGGGCTCGTATGTAAGTAATATAGATTGGCGCTGTTCACAGGGCCACCGATACTGATGCGCGCAGAGACATCCGTTAAGTCCTCCAAAACATCAGCGATTTTAATATTCACAAAATTGTTCAAGACAAGTCCAAATGCGCCATCTTTGTTATTTTCGCACAACAAAACAGCTTTGCGCCCGAAATATGGATCGTCTAGAAACGGCTCGCTTAGGAGTACATCTCCAATTTTCGGCGCAGCTTTTTCTGTTGGAGTAAATCGAATCATTGTCGTAAAGTTCAGTCATTTGTAGTTAAATGGAAAATAATACCTACCTAAATATTTCAGATTTTATTGCGCGACGATTTGATGATGTGGTGGTGTCAAGTCATGCAGTTGCAATCAGACTTAGACGTGAGATTGTAGGTGCTACTCCTCAACAAATCAGAACGGGTTTAGAAGGGATTTCTCGACTGAACCCAGGAAGATTTGGTGGCAGTTTGCGTTATGAAGAGATAGCGGGAGTGAATTGCGGGATTGTTTCCTTTCAAGGGATAGAAGATAAAAACAAACGTGTGGTCTGGCTTCATGGTGGCGGATTTGCCTTTGGTTCAGCGCGTGTGTACAAGGCCACTGCTGTATTTCTTGCCCGAGCGCTGAAATGTGAAATCATTCTTCCTGAATATAGACTCGCTCCTGAACACCCATATCCAGCACCTGTCGATGATGCTTATTCTGTGTTTTTAGATGTTGTTAATAGAAGTGGAGACACGTATTTGATTGGAGACTCTGCGGGTGGGAATTTGGCGGCCTGTACGGTGATGAAAAGCATCAAAGAAGGCACTCCGATCCCCACCAAACTTGCCCTTTTGTCGCCTTGGATGGACTTGTCAAAAAGCTCGAAGAGCAATACGCAAAATGAAAGTGAATTCAGCCCTTTTGACAATTTGGATACAGTGGCTTTTAGTAGGGAGTATATCGGCAACATGAGCGAAAAAGACCCGCTTGTCTCTCCAATTTTCGGTTCTTTTGAAGGGTTTCCAATAACCCACGTTCAGGTTTCGGAAGTCGAATTCTTTTACTCAGATTCAGTCCGAACCATTGATGAACTAAACACACACAATGTGAATGTCACTAGTCATGTAGAACCCAAATCACTTCATGGATGGCATCTTGTGCCGGACATCCTTCCGGATGCAAAGAGGTCCATGCAAATTCTCGCTGATTTCTTTAATTAAGCGCTTCACAGATGAGCTGAATCCCTTCTTCGGCTTCTTCATCCGTCATGTTGATTGGGGGTGCAATCCTGAAGGCAGTCGGTACACTTAAG